>JBAUGC010000351.1:0-2109 GCA_049679485.1 Xanthobacteraceae bacterium | reverse complement strand
ACATCAAGCTCTGGGCTAACCTGGCTTTGACGCAAGCCCGGTACGAAGATTTCGAAAACGTCGTCGATCCGCTCACCGGGGCCGTCGTATCGTGGACCGGCAACACCCCATCGAATGTCGCCCCGATTATCATCAATGCCGGGGCGTCCTATCGTTTCGATCATTGGCAGTGGCCGGTCGAGATCGGGGGCTCGGTGCGCCACGTCGGCAACCGCTATCTTTATGAAGACGACGCCACGACAATGGATGCCTATACGACCGCGGACGTCTATGCGTTCGTCGACATTCCCGGCAGGGATTTTGGGCGGCCGGAAATCGGCAAAGTGCGAATCACATTTCGCGTGCGCAACGTGACCAACGCCGTCTATGCCGCGTTCTCCGATCCAGGCTATCCGGACCAGGTCTACCTCGGCAATCCGCGCACCTATGAGGTTGCCGCCCACTTCAAGTGGTGAACCATGCCGCAATGATGCGCGCGCTTATTCTGCTCCACCGCTGGCTGGGCGTCGTGCTCTGCTTGTTCTTCGCAATGTGGTTTGCGAGCGGCATCGTGATGCACTTCGTGCCGTTCCCCGCGCTGACGCAGGCGGAGCATTTTGCCGGGTTGGCGCCAATCGACCTTGCGCACGTCGCGCACGGCCCGGCGGAGGCCGTCGGCGCCAGTGGGATCGCCGGCGCCACGCGCGTGCGCTTGCTGCGACGAAGCGATGGTCTGGTCTATCTGGTATTCGCCCGCCGCGCCGTGAAGGCTGTTCGTGCTGCCGACCTCGCAGACGGCGCAGTAACCTCGGGACAGGCGGCACTTGCGATTGCGATGGACTACGCGCGCCGTAGCCAATCGGCGGCGTCGGACGCGCATGTTCTCGCATTGACGTCCTACGATCAGTGGACTGTATCGGGCGGGTTCGATCTTCACCGTCCGTTGTATCGGGTCGCGCTAAACGACAACCTGGGCACCGAGCTCTATGTTTCATCGACGACCGGCAAAGTCGTTCTCCATACGACCCGCCAAGAGCGCCTGTTGAACTATTTGGGCAGTGTCGCGCACTGGATTTATCCGACCGCCCTGGGCAGCCATCAGGCGGCGTGGAGCCTGCTGCTGTGGTGGCTCTCGCTCTTAGCGTTGATCGGCGCGACCGCGGGAACCGTGGTTGGCACGCTGCGGATCGGCGCCGGAGGGTCGCAGCTGACGCCGTATCGCGGCTGGCAGGCATGGCACCATTGGCTTGGATTGATTTGCATGCTGTTCGTTTTGACCTGGATTTTCAGCGGCTGGCTGTCGATGGACGACGGCTGGCTGTTTTCGACCGGCAAGCCGACCGAGGCGGAAGCCAAAGCGGTCACCGGCATGCCGGATTGGCACGCCATCCCGCGCGACGAACTTCGGCGCGTTTCCACGCAAGCGAAGGAAGTCGAATGGTTCGCGTTCGGTGGACAGATTTACCGCCGCGAGCGAGTCAGCATTGACCAGCAACGGCTGTTTTCAGTTTTTGCCGATCGGGGCACCGGAACCTCGGACCGCGCGTTCCTGGCGAGGGACGAAATCAACGCTGCCGCAAAGCACCTGGCCGCGGCATGCAACGCTGCTCTCGCGCTCGAGGCCGATGACGACTACCCTTTTGCCTCTACAGTGCCAAACGCACCGGCCTTCCGGTTGGTGTGCGGCAGCGACTGGTTTCATATCGACGGAGCAAGCGGCGCGTTGCTGGAAAAGCTCGATAGTTCGCGACGGACTTATCGCTGGCTTTACAGAGCCCTGCACACGCTCGACTTCCACGCCTTGATGGCCCGTCCGATGCTTCGCACGTCGCTGATCGTCACATTATGCGGATTTGGTCTCGTATTCAGCTTCACCGGCGTTGTTATCGCTTGGCGCAGGCTGTTGTCTTGCCTTCGGTTCGTCGAATGACGGCGGAGATGCGATGTGAGTGAAAAAGCAGATTTGTTGGATTTTCTCATCGACCAGCTGACCCATATCGAAACCGGGTGGAGTGTCGGCACGTTCGGCGCCATTGCGGAATTCACGCGCGACGCTGACGAGACGGCGGCACTCGATCGCGGCACCGACATGGTTTCGGTGGTGACTGGGCGCGGGGGCTTACGCATCGA
>JBAUGC010000350.1:0-2653 GCA_049679485.1 Xanthobacteraceae bacterium | reverse complement strand
CGATCCAGAGCGCCCCAATCGAAGCCCTTCCAGGCGCGATTTTTGTCATGCAGCGTTAGCCACAAAAGCCCGAGGCTATCTAGCGCTTGCGGTCGAGAAGTGCTCGCTGGATACGGCCTACTCACTGTCTAGGCTCATCCGCGCGGCCCAAAGCTCGGCCCGGATCCGGCGCGCCGCTCGGCCGCCGCCTCGCGGCTGGGACCTCGGGTTCCTTGCAATGCGGCGCCGACCCGTATGCGGCATTAGCCGCCACTCAACGACAAGTGTTGAACTCACGCCCTGGCCTCTTCGGTGTGCTAGTTTCTCCGATGCCCGTGATGGGCGAAATCGAGCGGCAATGACGAAACCGTATCCATCGGGCACCGAAGACGACCGCCTTCACCGGATGCTTCTCGCATACGTGCGCCAGGAATTCGAGGCGCCGGTCGGCGCTATTCTGGGTTATGCCGAGATCATGCTCGAGGACGCCGAGCAGCAGGGGCATCATTCGATTCTCGGCGACCTCAGGCGGCTTCATCGGGCTGGATCGAAGCTTAAGGAGCTGGTCTCGGGGCTGCTCGATCCAACTGCCATGCATCGAGATTTCACCGATTTTCGCCGGAATTTGCGCCACGACCTGAGGACACCGATCAGCGCTATCAAGGGTTTCGGCGAGATGCTCCTCGAGGACGCTCAGGAGGCAAACAACGAGGCACTGGCGCACGATCTCGAAAAGATGCTGGAAGCGGGGTCACGCCTCCTGGCGCGGATCGATACGCTGGTCGACTTCACCGGAACGGCTGTTCCGGCGGCGACCGGCGGCAACCTCGAGTCGGCGGCGGTCAGCGCGGTCCTCAAATCGGTCCGGCCACTGGCGCCGGCCGCTTCCGGCGAAGCCGGCTCGAGCCGTATCCTAGTCGTCGACGATACCGAATCGACACGCGAGCTGCTGTCGCGGCGTCTGGCACGCGAAGGCCACCGCATCGTCGAGGCGGAAAACGGTCGGTCCGCGCTCGCGCGCATTGCGGTGGAGACGTTCGATCTCATCCTGCTCGACATGATGATGCCGGACATCAACGGCTATGAGGTATTGACGCAACTCAAAGCCGACCCGCGTTTTCGCCACATTCCCGTCATTGTCATCTCGGCGCTCGACGAGATCGATAGCGTAGTGCGCTGCATCGAGGCGGGCGCTGAGGACTATTTGTCGAAGCCCTTCGACCCGGTTCTGCTGCGGGCGCGCATCGGCGCGTCGCTGGAGAAAACGCGGCTGCGCGACCGCGAGCAGGCGGCCATTGCCGAACTCCGGGCCGAGAAGGAAAGGTCGGAGACGCTGCTTCTCAACATTTTGCCCAAGCCGATTATAGCACGCATGCATCGCGGCGAGACGCCGATCGCCGACCGCTTCCAGGACGTGTCCATCCTCTTCAGCGACATCGTAGGGTTCACGCGGATGTCAACACGCCGCTCGGCAAGCGACGTGGTGGCTTTGCTCAATGCGATCTTCTCGGCGGTCGACCGTCTGGCGCTTCAATACGGCATCGAGAAGATCAAGACGATCGGGGACGCCTACATGGCGGTGGCCGGCCTGCCAGAGCCGCGCGACGATCATGCGCAAGCGATCGCCCGCCTCGCGCTTGCCATGCGCGACGTGGTCGGCGAAGTGTCGAAGGGGTATGGCGAGGATCTTAAGATCCGGATCGGCATTCACACAGGGAACACCGTTGCAGGCGTCATTGGCATGCACAAATTCGCCTACGACGTCTGGGGCGATACCGTCAACACGGCAAGCGCGATGGAATCGCACGGCATTCCTAACGAGATCCAGGTGTCCCACGCGAGCTTTATGCGCCTTTCGGAAGGCTTCGTTCTGGAGCCTCGCGGCGCGATCGAGATCAAGGGCAAAGGCCAGATGGAGACTTACTTGTTGCGCGGCGAGCGGACGGCGTGAGGGGACGCTGCCTGTCGAACCGCAAGCGCTTGTTGCTTGGCGCCAGTGGAAAAACATAGTGCCCGTTTGGGGTTGGTAGCGCGGTTGAGGCAAGGGCCGCCCTAGGAAAAGATCCGATGTCGTATTTCTCAATCCGCGGGCGACTGATCTTCCTTGCGATCATGCTGCTCGCGATCCTGGCGGTGGCGTCGGCGCTCCTGACACGCGAGCTCGCGCGCGACTCGGAGGCGCTTGCCGAAGAAGCGCGGCTCGTCTCTATCGTCAGAAATGCGAACAACGCGAGCAAGCATTTCGGGGATTTGAAGTATTGGCTGACCAATCTTGCGGTGACCTTGCTCGCCAGCTCGCAACAGAATGCCGACGCGGCTAAAACACAACTCGATGGAGACCTCAAGACCATCGCGCCCGTCGATGCGGAGGGCGTCGCCACCATCCAACACGACGTCAATTCGCTGTGGGAATTAGCGCTAAAGGCGTCCGAGGCGTACTCGAGCGACGACAGCGCCGGCGGAAACGCCCTCATGGCGCAGGCTCAGTCGCGCATTCTTAATGTCAACGAGGAGATCGAAAAGATCGTCGATCGGGTTGAGCGACAAGCGCTTTCCCGCCGCGATGCTTCAATCCGCGATGCCCGACGCGCGGTCGTTTTGTCGGTAACCGGCGGCATCATCGCTCTCGCTCTTGCGCTGGGCATCACGGCACTCATCGTGCGCTCCATCAACG
>JBAUGC010000349.1:0-3930 GCA_049679485.1 Xanthobacteraceae bacterium | reverse complement strand
TTATCGTCACCCATAACGGCGAGCAGCGGCGCGACGATGCAACTTAGGTAATTTTCGAGCCTTCATCCGCGCCTGAGAAATTTGAGCATTAGATTGGTCATGCGGCCGAATGGCGGATAGAGAAAACGCGTGCCATTGATGCGGCTTTGCAGGAAAACGCCTTTGCGATGCGAGAAGGTCTGGAAGCCAAATTCGCCGTGATAGGCGCCGATTCCGGAGGGGCCAATGCCGCCGAACGGAAGATTCTCCGCGACGAAGTGAAACAGTGTCGTGTTGACTGAGGCGCCGCCGGATACGGTCTTGCGCAGAACCTCGTCGCGGCTGCCCGCATCGGCGCCAAAATAATAGAGCGCAAGTGGGCGAGGGTGGCTGCTGACGTAATCGATGGCCTGGTCGAGCCCTCGGTAGGTCTTGATCGGCAGTACCGGCCCAAAGATCTCCTCGCGCATGACGGCGAGGTTTCGCCTGGCTCGATCACCAGCGTCGGCGGCAGCTTTCGCATTGCTGCCGGCAGCGTCTCCTGCCGCGGATTGATCTCGACGACGCGGGTCCCGCTTGCCTTGGCTTCCGCGACATATTGCGCGATGCGCCTGTAGTGCCGATCATTGACCAGCGAGGTGTAATCCGGATTGCCGGCAAGCTGCGGATAGAATTTCTCGGTCGTGGCGACGGTCAGCTTGACGAAGTCGTCGAGGCTGCGCTCCGGCAGCAGAACATAGTCCGGCGCGATGCAGGTCTGGCCGGCGTTCAAGAGCTTGCCATAGACGATGCTCTCAACGGCGCTCGGCAATGCCGCGTCCTCGCCCAGGATGCACGGCGATTTGCCGCCAAGCTCGAGCGTCACCGGCGTTAGATTCTCGGCGGCGGCCTGCATCACCAGCCGCCCGATCGCCGTCGAGCCGGTATAGAGCAGATGATCAAACGGAAGTCGGGCAAAGGCGTGCCCGATCTCCGGCCCGCCAACGATGGTGGCAACCTTGTCGGTTGGAAACAGGCCGGCAAGAAGCTCGGACAGAAAATCCGATGTGCGCGGTGTGATCTCCGACGGCTTCAGCATTGCGCGATTGCCGGCTGCGAGAGCCGCGACCAGCGGCACGATTGCGAGGTTGAACGGATAGTTCCACGGACTGATGATGCCGACTACCCCGACCGGCTGATAGAGAATGCGGGCGGTGGCGGGCAATAACTCGAGGCTGACCGATACCCGCTTTGGCTGCATCTAGCGGGCCAGATGGCGAAGCGTGTGCCGGATCGCCGACTGCACGGGAACGATCTCGCCGAGCTCGGTCTCGTGGCGCGAACGATTACCGAAATCCGCCGAAATCGCTTCGGCGAGGCGGCCGACGTTGCGGCTGATCGCGTCGCTGAGCATGGTCAGATCGGCCCGCCGCTCCTGCAGCGACGGCGCTCCGGCGCGCAAGAATGCCGCGCGCTGCGCGTCAAAGGTGTCGCGCATTGTTGCGGGGGCTTGGGGTCGCACGTCGTTCATAACGGCGGCCGTGCGGGATAGTCCGGCCGTTTTCGCGCGGCGGCTTCGATCGCCGCCATGGCGGCGAGCGCGACATGATCACACCAGGGACGCGCGATCACTTGCACCGCGACCGGCAGACCGGCGCTCCCGCGCTCGGTTTCGCGCGCGGTCCGGTCGACCGGATCGCGGCTTGCCGGCCGATCGCTTTCTTCCCCTTGGCGGACGCGCGTTACCGGCACGATTCCAGCTGGAAAGCCGCTGACATTGGCGAGCGCGGCATAGGCACCCGGCAGCGGCATCATCTCGGTCGCGCCGTGCCGCACCGCCGGCACCGGATACCCGGGACAAACAACAAAGTCGATCGCGCCGCCCTCCGCCTGATCGAGCGAACGCAGCAGCTCGATGCGGAAATTCCCGATCGCCTCGACCGTCTGCCAATAATCGTCGACGCTTCCAGAAGCAAAACGCCGCATGGTGGCGGCAGAGCGCCGCTGCCCGATAGCTTCGAGTGCGGAACTTAGAAGAGGGCGCAGCCACGCCGGCAGCCGCGCCATCACGAGCAGTGGACGGATGCGCCGGTCGATTTGGTTGCCGCGCAGGAGACGCCGAAACGCCTTCGCGCTGTCGGCGGAGAGGCAGGCAATGAAAAGATCGTTCACGCGGCTCAGCGACGGATGCTGCCAGGCGACAAGTTTAGCTCCTGCCGCCGTCAGCGTCTGGGTAGCTTCGGCCACCGCGCGGCGCACCGCTGGCGCCACCGGAAACTCGCCATCATCGGTGAATGCTGTAAAACGCAAGCGGGTAAGGTCGACGGTCGCCGGATCGCCCAATTCCGGACCCGGATAGACGACCGGATCGCGGGCGCGATCCAGCACGCGGAGACCCATCGCAACATCGGCAACGCGTCTTGCCATCGGCCCGGCCTGAGCTGTGATCCCCTGCTGCCCGACCGGTAAGCCGTGGTTGCAATGATCGGGAATGCGACCAGCCGTCGGTTTGATTGAAGCGATCCCGCAGAAGGCCGCGGGGATCCGCAGCGAGCCGCCAATGTCATTGCCGAGGCCAAAGGGTGAGGCGCCGGCGGCGATGACAGCTCCTTCGCCGCCGCTGCTACCGCCACACGATCTTTCGAGGTCCCATGGATTGTTGGTCCGCCCATAGAGCGGGTTGTCGCTCTCGGTGAAGATCATGAGTTGCGGGACATTGGTCTTCGCGATTGGAATAACCCCTGCGGCGAGCAGCGCTGCGACATGGGGATCGTTGGTGGTTTCGATCTCATTGCGGCGCGACGACAGCCCGTAGGTTGAAGCGGTGCCCGCAAGATCGAAACATTCTTTGATGGTCACCGGCAGGCCGGCGAGCGATCCCAATTTCTCGCCGCGCGACAGCGCCCGGTCGACCTCGGCGGCTTTCTGTCGCGCGCTCTCGTATAGGTTCACGGTGACGGCGTTGAGCTTCGGATTGACGGTCTCGAGCCGCGCGATGAAATGCTCTACAGCTTCGGCAGCGGAAAGCTCGCGGGCGGCTATGCGCCGAACAATCTCGCTAGCGGACATATCCTGCAATGTGTCAGCCGCAGCTGGCGTCGCCGGCGTCCGTAAGGTGTCGGTGAGCGTCATGGTGTAACCCTCGGAAGACGGCGTGACGCCTTTCAACTCGGGGCAACGTCGATCCAACAAACTTCATTGTCAATCGACGCATAGTGACTCGCGGATATGCGGGTCGCCTTGCAGCAACCTCCGCAGCGCACGCGGCACACACCCGCACTTCCAGACTAGACACCGAGATGGCGATGCAAAACCTCGGGCTGCTCGCGCGCGGCTTGGGCGGTGAGGAGTTCGACGATGTGACCGTTGTTGATGATATAGACGCGATCGGCAAGCGCCATCGCTGCGGAAATGTTCTGTTCCACCACGAGGATCGTCTGCCCCGCCTCGGCCAGTTCCCGGCATGTGGCCAGTAAATCGCGCACGATGATCGGAGCGAGCCCTTCGAACGGCTCGTCAAGCAACAGAATCTTTGGCTCGCGAATGAGCGCCCGCGCGATCGCCAGCATCTGTTGCTCGCCGCCGGAAAGGTCGGTGCCACGGCTGGTGCGCCGCTCCTTCAACCGCGGGAACATCGCATAGACGCGTTCAAGCGGCCAACGCTGCGGCGCCGTCAAACCGGCCAGGATGAGATTCTCTTCGACGTTGAGGCTGCCGAAAACGCGGCGATCCTCGTGAACGAGTTGCATGCCGGCTTGGGCGATCGTGTGGCTCTTTTTTCCGGCGATCTCGACGCCGTCGAGCCGGATCGAGCCGGCGCGCGGAGTAACGACGCCCATCAGGCTTTTCAACGTCGTGCTCTTGCCGGCGCCGTTGCGGCCGAGCAGCGCCACCACTTCGTTGCGCTCCACCTTCAGCGCCACGTCGAACAGGATGTGAGAGTCGCCGTAATAACTGTTCAGGCCGCTGACC
>JBAUGC010000348.1:0-2069 GCA_049679485.1 Xanthobacteraceae bacterium | reverse complement strand
CTCCGCTCACGGTTTCAAGGACCGCGGGTTGGATTAAGTCGGTATGGTGATGATCCTACCTGGGTTCGTCCGTGTTCCCTGGTGAGCCAATTCCCAAGTGACCTGAAGCGACCGCTTGAATCGTTCCAAACGGCCAAAAAATCGCTCGGTTGTGCAGCCGGTTAGGCCGCGATCCCTGCCTCCTTAGATAGTGCACTTGCGAGCTTTCTCCAAGCACCAAGGAAGCGTTCGACATCGGCTTTTGTCGTCGTCCAGCCGAGGCTGACGCGGACAGCGCCGCGGATAAGCGGGGGCGAAACTCCCATGGCGGCAAGGACATGGGAGGGTTGAACCTTGCCGGACGAGCACGCCGCCCCCGACGAAACCGCTAACCCCTCGAGGTCAAAGGCGATTACGGCGGTCTCGGCCTTTAGCCCTGCCGAGGTGAACAGGGTCGTATTCGGCAGCCGTTCGGCGGTGTCGCCGAAAATAACTGCCTGCGGAGAGACCGCGCGGAGACCCTCTTCGAGGAGATCCTGGAGTGCGCGCATGTGCGCGGCTTCATCAGCAAGCTGCCGGCGCGCCGCCTCGGCTGCGGCGCCGAACGCCGCGATCCCGGCAACGTTTTCAGTACCGGCACGCGCGCCGCGTTCCTGGCCGCCGCCGCGAATAAGCGGATCGGAGAAGTGAATATCGTCGCTGGCGCGGACGACAGCGCCGACGCCTTTGAGGCCGCCGATCTTGTGCGCTGAAAGCGTCAACAAGTCCGCGCCCAGCGCAGCGATGTCGATTGGAATGCGTCCAGCCGCCTGCACTGCGTCGACATGCAGCAATCCTCCGGCCGCGTGGACAATGGTTGCAGCTTCGGCGACCGGCTGCACCACGCCGGTCTCGTTATTGGCGAGCATGAGCGAGGCCAGCGGCCGAGTGACGCCCGAAACAGCCTTTTCGAGCGCCGCAAGGTCTATGCGGCCGTCCGCGCCCACGGGGATTTCTCCGATTGCCGCGCGCGGAAACCGGCCGCCGGTGCGCACCGAGGAATGCTCGATCGCCGACATCAGGAGTTTTTCGCGCGGCCGCTTGTCGCCCGCGGTCTCGATCGCCGGCGTTAGTGCCAGCATGTTCGCCTCGGTGCCGCTGCCGGTGAAAATCACGTCGGCCGGCCGAGCGCCGACCAACTGCGCCACCTGCTCCCGAGCCCGCTCTACGAGTTTTCGCGCCGCGCGCCCCTCGGCATGGACCGAGGACGGGTTGCCGATCACCGCCAGTGCGTCGGCAAGCGCGGCCGTCGCCTCCGGGCGCAGCGGCGTGGTCGCGTTCCAATCGAAATAGCTGCGCTCAGCCATGCTGGTTAAGCTTGCTTTTTGTCCCCTGGCCTGTGCTAAAAGTCGCCAGCTTAAATGTTCGCCGGCTGAAGGCACGCCGCCAGTTCCAAAACTTAAGTGGTTATCGTCACTTACGTGCGCCTACTGGCGCCGTCAAGCGCACCCGCAGGCGTCGCGCAAGCCCGCTTCAAACCGATTAAGGACTTAAAGAAAAATGCCCGAGGTCATCTTCACCGGCCCAGCAGGCCGCATCGAAGGCCGCTATCACCCGGCGCGGCAGAAGAATGCACCGATCGGCATCGTGCTGCATCCGCACCCGCAGTTCGGCGGCACGATGAATCACCAGATCGTGTACCAGCTCTACTACTCCTTTGTGCATCGGAACTTTTCCGCGCTGCGCTTCAACTTCCGCGGCGTCGGGCGAAGCCAGGGCGGCTTCGACCACGGCATCGGCGAACTTTCAGACGCCGCCTCCGCGCTCGACTGGGCGCAAACGGTCAACCCGGAAGCGCGCAGCTGCTGGATCGCGGGCTTTTCGTTCGGCGCCTGGATCGGCATGCAGCTCCTGATGCGCCGGCCGGAAATCGAGGTCTTTATCTCGATCGCGCCGCCCGCCAATCTCTACGACTTTTCGTTCCTCGCCCCCTGCCCGTCTTCCGGCCTGATCATCCACGGCGACAAGGACGCGGTCGTGCCGCATCGCGATGTCACCACGCTCGTGGAGAAGCTAAAGACGCAAAAGGGTATCGTCATCGAGCAGAAGGT
>JBAUGC010000347.1:0-4940 GCA_049679485.1 Xanthobacteraceae bacterium | reverse complement strand
AGTGCCGGGCGCCCGGACTCGGGACTCGTCAGCACCGCGCCGAACATCAAGCGGTAAAGCGCCGGGTTGGCGATGCCGTGAGCGGCAAAGGCGCGGCCGCAGGCGATGATCCGCGCCCGTGCGCCTTCCACGCCGACCAGCGCCGCAAGCGTGCGCTCGGCCAGCGCATCGAAGCCGCGCGCTGCGACCGCTGCCAGCAAATCGCGCTTTTCCGGAAAGTGCTTGTACGGCGCGTTGTGGCTGACGCCCGCGCGCCGCGCCACTTCGCGCAGCGAAAACGCCCAATCCTGCGTCTCGTCAAGGAGCGCCAGCGCCGCTTCGACGAGCGCAGGCGCGAGATTGCCGTGATGATAGGGCCGAGCGGTGGCGGCGGCCCGGCGGCGGGAGGATTTGGCCACGGGAAAAATCTCCAGCATGGGAGTTGACAGTGACAACTTCACTGATCTATAAAGTTGTCACTGTCAACTTACCGGCCGTGAGCCGGGAAGTCCAGCACCGGCAGCCAACCAAAAGGAGAGTCCCATGCCGATCTATCAATGCGTCACCTCCAAGGTCCTGAGCGCCGAACTCAAAGCGGCCATCGCCACGGAATTTACCCGTATCCATGTCGAATTCACCGCCGCACCGGAGCCCTTCGTCAATGTCGTCTTCGGCGACCTGCCGCTTGGTTCGCACTACCTCGCCGGCGCCGTCCGCGAGAACGGGACGCTGATCAACGCCATCGTCCGCGCCGGTCGAACGCTGGAGACGCGCCAAGCCTTGTTGAAATCGCTATCGGCCGCCTGGTCGCGCCTCACCGGCCAGCCGGAGCGTAATCTCGTCATCAGGGTGGAAGAGGCCGACGCTGAAACCATTATGGAAGCGGGCCTCATCATGCCGCGTCCGGGCGAGGAAGCCGCCTGGATGGCCGCGAATAAGGCGGCGCTCGGGGAGCTGGCGCAAATCGCCGCATAGGCCCTAACGCTAAGGCTCAGTCACTGCGAGCAACAGCGAAGCAATCAAGCCATGCCGCGAGGCTCTGGATTACTTCGTCGCGGAGCTTGTCAATCTCATCATCGTCTAGCTGGTAAGGCCGCGATAGGCCTTCAGGGTGAAGTCCGCAGTGCGAGCGTAGACCTTTTCCTTCCAGTCGTCGGTATCGACGTGGAGCGCGTCGCGGACCTTCGTCTTGATGCCGCGTGCCAGCGCCGAGTCCATGCGCAGCCCCGATTTGAGGCCGCGGGCATAGAGCCAGTTGTCGCCGCGAAGCGCATCCAGCACCTCGAGCAGTTCGACGGTGCCGAATTCGAGCCCAATCGAAGTAACCTCCGCGCTCGGCAGACTCTCGTTAACACCGCCCATGAGCGGACCCGTGACCGGAGTCGACTTTGACGTGCCGTCCGTTATCGAGGTGACGTCGTTGCCCCGCCAAGTCCGCGCCCGCTCGAAGCCGGGCGTGTCGCGGGCGAAAATCGAGATCGGCTCGCCGTAGCCCTTCGGCCCGAGGCCGGAGTGAATATCGATGAATCCGACGCGCTTCGCCGCGGCGCCGTGCTTCTTCGTGATGGTGCGGAACATCTGGTTCGACCAAGTGGCCTGTTGCCCGCCGAAGAACATGCCATCGGGAAACTCGTACTGGCCGCCGGCAACCGCGGCCTGCAAGGCCGACAGGCCGTTAGCGTTGACCCAAGCCTGCAGCGCGGCGTCGGCCTTGGCGCGGCCGGGGCCATCCCAGTCGGACGGAAGCAACAGATCACGGATTTCTGCGTAGCGCGGGTTCTGCGGCAGCGGCTTTGCGAAATCCTGGAAATTGCGGTTGAGATCCACATTGTCCTCGGTCACGCGGCGGACATGGGAAAAGCCGTAGGGATTGATGGCATGCACCAGCACTACCGCCACGGATTGCGGCTGGGCCTTGATAATGCCCTCCTCGATCAAGCCGATCTGGCAGCCGGAGCCGCAGAAGCCCTCATTGCCGTGGGTGCCCGCGCAGGTGATGAAAAGGTTCTCCGCATCGATGTCACCGAAGCGGGCCACATCGGTGGCAAGCTCCTCGCCATTCGCCCCCTTGGCGTTGGGATTGACGTGGCTCTCGATGGCGCCGCCGCCGGCGCGGGCGGCATCGAGAAACTTACTGCGCGCTTCCGTATAGGTCGCCGAAAAATACTGCGGAATTCCCATCGAGCACCTTTGAAAAATATCCGCCGATGGTGTGATGGTTTCTTAGCGACTCTTTTGCAAGGGCGCTGACGTGCAACGCGCGCTGAACATTAGGTGGCAGCTCGCATCCCGCTAAGGAATGCCGGCACCCATGGCCGCCGCGATCAATTTAAAATCAGCCTCGTTGATCGGAAAAAATCCGAAGCGCAACTGGTAACCCCAGTTCGCCTTGCCGGCGGTGAATTCCAATTGGTCGAGCAGCGGAGGAATGGGCGTTTCTTCGGCTTTTGCCCAGACGACATCGCGGCGGTACGGCTTGAAGCCTTTACCCATGTCGAACACATAGGGCTCGCGATCTTTCACCGTCCCAATGGCGGTGAAAGCCTGCAGCTTGTCTTTGCCGCCGAGCGTGACCGTCGGCGAATAATAGACGATGCGGTCGCCCGGCTTGACGCGCTTTAGCGGCGCCGCCTTGCCGTGGCTGAGCTGCATGAAACCGCCGCCGCGGCCACGCCGCACATGCTCGGCTGAGGCGACGCCGATCCAATACCCGGTCATCGTATGTCCCTATTGCGCATGCGGCGCGAACACGCGCAGCCGATGGCCGTCGGGATCAAGGCCGACAAAGGTGGTGCCGAAATCCATCGCCGTCGGTTCCTGCGCGATCGCAACACCGCGCGCTTTCCAGTCCGCCCAGATCGCGTTGACGGCATCGGCGTTGTCGACGGGAAAAACGATCTCGGCGCCGCCGGGGCCCGCGGCCGGCTTTGGCTTCACCAGATGCCGCGACCATAGCCCGAGCGTCAGCCCGGACTTAAGCGCAAACGCCACGAAGGTCGGTGAAGATTCGAACTGCTCGCGCTCGAGCAAGCCGCCGTAGAAACGCGCGCTCGCCTGCGGGCGTCGACGTGGAGCAGCATAAAGTTCGGCTGTGCCATTGGTGTCTCTCCCATGGTTTGATGGGAGAGACGGTAGCCGGCGACACTGCCAGTTTTTGGCAGTAGCGTATGTTCCCTCGTCATTGCGAGCGAAGCGAAGCAATCCAGTCCGGCCTCGCGGTTCTGGATTGCTTCGTCGCTTTGCTCCTCGCAATGACGAACGTTACGGCGGCGGCGGGATATTCTCCATCTCGCGCCACTCCTTCAGCAACGCCTGACGGCGTCGCGCGTAGCGGACATCGGTCACTCAAGCTCGCAATCCGGTCGGCGCGGAAATGGCGGAAATCCTGCCGGAGCTCGCACCGGGCGACCACCACGTGCACGCGGTCGAAGAAGCCGAGCGCAAACGGCCAGATCAAGCGTTGTGACTCGGCTCCGCGGCCATCCCGGTAGCGGATCGACAACTTGCGTTCTGACCGGATGGCTTTTCGGATTACGGCTAAGTCGACGGCATCGGCAACGACCCGCTTGCCGGGCCCGGCGAGCAGATTGGCGGCGTCAAGGCTCTCGCGCAGTTCGGCCGGCAGCACCGCCGCGATCTTGGCGATCGCATTGCCCGCCGCCGCACCCAGAACATCGTCGCCGCGATCGGCGACCCAGCGCGAGCCGAGCACCAGCGCCTCGATCTCGTCCTCGGAGAACATCAGCGGCGGCAGGATGAAACCCGGACGCATCACATAGCCGACGCCCGGCTCGCCCTCGATATCGGCGCCCTGCGTCTGCAAGGTGGCGATGTCGCGATAGAGTGTGCGCATCGAGACGCCGAGTTCCCGCGCCAGCGCCTTGCCGCTTACCGGCCGGCGAAACCGGCGCAGCGCTTGCAGCAAGCTGAAAAGGCGCTCCGAGCGTGACATGACGAGCCAGTCATCTACTTCGTCATGCCCGGGACGAGCCTGGCGCGACCCGGCAATCCATGCGGCAATGACGTGTTCTCGGCAAGTCGGCATGGACCCGCGGGTCAGGCCCGCGGGTGACGATTGAGAAAAAATTCACTCAATTCGCCGCGCTTCCTCGGGCAGCATAATCGGAATGCCGTCGCGGATCGGATAGGCGAGCTTGGCTGCGCGCGAAATCAGCTCCTGCTTGGCCGCGTCGTATTCGAGCGGCGTCTTGGTCAGCGGGCAGACCAGGATTTCCAGGAGTTTCGGATCAATCGTTTCGCCGGGGTGATCGGATGACATTGGCAAGCTCCATACAGGTCACTTACCACAAATCAAGATGGCAATCTCGTCGTCCGCAGCAGCGGTGCCGCGTTACTGCAGCATGGTCTCGCCGGTTTTGCCCTTGGCGAGTTCGATCTCGGTCACGGCGACCAGGATCTCGGCGCGCGTTTTCAGGTCCGGCGCTTCCAGAAGCGCCTGCTTCTCCGGGCTGCCATAGGGCGACATCATCGCCAGCGCATTGACCAGTGCTTCGTTGGGCGCGTTCTCGATGCCTTCCCAGTCGGCCTTGAGATTGTTGGCCTTCAGGAAGTCAGCGAGTGTGCGCAGCAGCGCCTTGCGATCGACGTCGTCTTCGCCTTTGCGTGCGGTAAAGTCGGCAATGAAGGGCTGATAGTTGACACGGCATTGCCGGTACGGCGTGCCGACGGCAAGTTCTTCCTCGAAGCGGAAACGCGTGACCCCCGTCAGTTCAAGCAAATATCGGCCGTCGCCGCTCTCGGCGAGCTGGGTGATGCGCCCGACACAGCCGATACGAAATAGCTCCGGCTTGTACTGATCCGGTCCCGGATGGCCCGGATCGGGCTGGATCATTCCGATAAGACGCAACCCCGACCGGAGCGCATCGTCGATCATCGCCAGATAGCGCGGCTCGAAAATGTTGAGCGGCATTTGCCCGCGCGGCAGCAGCAAAGCTCCCGGC
>JBAUGC010000346.1:0-2318 GCA_049679485.1 Xanthobacteraceae bacterium | reverse complement strand
GAATATTCCCGTTCGCGATCCGCCGCAGCGACCGGCGCGATCAAGTGGCCGGTAGAGCTTGCGGCCATGCTCGATCTGTTGCGCGGGCGGACTGGCGCAGGGTTGAGTCACGCCGTTCCCGTCACCGTTGCGCCGGATACGACACGGCCGAGCCGGCTCGCGGCTCTTATCCAGCGCTTTGCCGAGCGGCCCGCGATCGTGGCGGCTGTCGCCGTCGGTTCCGACGACGATTTCGGCGCCGGCAACACCGGCGCGCCGATCGTCGTCGCCGTCAAATACATCGATGACGCCATGTTGCGCGAGATCGGCAGCCGGCTGCAACTTGCCGGGCTGCATCAGCTCGACGATCAAACCCGTGCCGGAGACACGTCGATCGTCGCCATTACCGATCCGCGAGGTAGCCCGGTCGCACGCTTTGCCTGGAAGCCGGCCATGCCCGGCGGCCAGATTGTGAGCCGCGCGCTGCCATTTATGGTCGTGGCGCTCGCCGGCTTCGCCGCGTTGCTCTGCCTTGTGATATACCACATGCGGCGCACCGTGGAGAAAATCACCGCCGGCGAAGCGCAACTGCGTCACCTCGCCTTGCACGATCCGGTCTGCGGGTTGCCGAACCGCATTTATTTCGGCGAGCGGCTCGAGAGCGTCATCGACGAAGTGCGTCGCGGCGGCCCTTCGGCCGCCGTCTTCTTCATCGACCTCGACCACTTCAAAGACGTCAACGACACGCTCGGGCATCACATCGGCGACGCACTCATTCTTGACGTCACCAAGCGCTTGAGCCAGGTGATGCGCGATGACGATCTGGTCGCCCGTCTCGGCGGCGACGAGTTCGCGATCCTCACCACCTGCAGCTCCGATTCGTATTCGCTGCAGGCGATCGCCGGGCGCATCCTGACCGCGGTCTGCGCGCCCTATTTGATCAGCGGCCACAACATCGTCATCGGCGCTTCGATCGGCATTGCGGTGATCGACCGCCGCGCCAAGGACGCCGGCGACATCCTGCGCTACGCCGACATGGCGCTCTACCGCGCCAAGAACGAAGGCCGCAATCGCGCTTTCATCTACGACGCGGCGATGGATGCCGACCTGTCGCAAAGAAAGCTCCTGGAAGGCGACCTCTTGTACGCGATCAAGAACGACGGCCTTAATGCCGCCTACCAGCCGATCGTCAATGCCAGCGGCGATAAAATGCTCGGCGTCGAAGCGCTGGCGCGCTGGACCCATCCGACCATAGGCGTCATCCCGCCCTCCGAGTTCATTCCAATCGCCGAGCACTCCGGCCTGATCGTCGAGCTCGGCGAGTGGATGCTGCGCCGCGCCTGCCTCGACGGCAGGCAGTGGCCGGGCTTGACCGTCGCCGTCAATGTCTCGCCGCTGCAGTTCCGCCGTTCGGATTTCGTCGATGTGGCCGAACGCATCCTCAAGGAAACCGATTTCGATCCGAGCCGTCTGGAACTGGAACTCACCGAAAGCACGCTGCTTGGCAACCTCGAAACCTCGGAGCTGTCGATGCTCCGCCTGAAAGCAATTGGCGTGCGGTTTGCGCTCGACGATTTCGGCACCGGCTATTCGAGCCTGCAATATTTGCGGCGTTTCCCGTTCGACAAGCTCAAG
This sequence comes from Xanthobacteraceae bacterium, assembly GCA_049679485.1. Classification (GTDB taxonomy): domain Bacteria; phylum Pseudomonadota; class Alphaproteobacteria; order Rhizobiales; family Xanthobacteraceae; genus BOG-931. Next base: position 704 of record JBAUGC010000346.1, on the reverse strand, counting down.
ATCGACTCGAGCTTTGTGCGCAGCATCGAGACCGCGCCGGACGCGGCCGCCATTGTCCATGCCGTCGTCAGCCTCGGCCGCGGCCTTGGCATGAAGGTGACTGCCGAAGGCGTCGAGAGCGCGGAACAGCATTTGTTCCTGCGCGCCGCCGGCGTGCACTCGATGCAGGGCTTCCGCTTCGGCAGGCCCGGTCCCGCCGCGGATATTGGTTCTCGGCTCGCTGCTCCTGACGATCATCGCTTCGCCAATCCCGACCAGGAAATCGCACTCGCCAGTTGAGCAAGGCCGTCATTCCGGGGCGGGCGAAGCGCACGCCCGCAATCCGTCGCCGCCGCCCCTCGAGCTTTCCGCTCGGCCCTTTCGAAAACCCGCAATCCGTGGTTATGGATTCCGGATAGCCGCCGACGCGGCTTCCGGAATGACGAGACTGAAAGGAGGCGCCGATGGCCGCACAGAAGATCGCGTTGGTGACCGGGGCCGGCAGTGGCGTCGGCAGAAGCGCCGCGCTTGCGCTTGCCCGCGAGGGCTACGCGGTCGCGCTTGCCGGCCGCCGCGCCGACAAGCTTGAGGCGGTGGCGAAGGAGGCGAACGGCACTACGCTCGTCGTACCCACCGACGTGCGCGAGCCGGCCGCCATCCTGGCGCTGTTCGCCAAAGTCAAAGAGACCTTCGGCCGGCTCGATCTGTTGTTCAACAATGCCGGC
>JBAUGC010000345.1:0-10188 GCA_049679485.1 Xanthobacteraceae bacterium | reverse complement strand
GGGTGAGGTAGATGGTCTTGGCGTAGCGCTTGAGCGTATCCACGACCGGTTGCGTGACTTCCGGCATGTGCAGGGCCGCGGCCTCCTGCAGTTTAAACACCGGAATGCCGGCATCGACCAGCTTCTGCAGCGACTCGGTGATGTTCTCGTATTCGACCGCCTGATGGCAGATGTCATAGACGATGCCGAGATGCCGCCGCAACGCTTCGTTGGCTTCCGAGATCGGCACCTGGGCGAGCTTGGCAAGCTTCTCGACCGCGGCGCCTGAATAAAGATGATCGCGGAAATAGGCGATGGTTTCGTCGGTGGTTTCCAGAAAGCAGAACGGTTCCGGCTCGAGCGCGAGCTGCACAGTGCATCCGGTCTTTGACTCAAGCGCAATCAGATGCGCGACAACGCGGAGCACGTTGTTGGTGTAGGCCGCAACCACGTCATCGCCGGTAACCCGGCCCTTGAAGCCGAGCGGCGCGCTCTGGATCGACGGCGCGATCCCGGCCGGGCAGACATCGGCGAGCACATTGGCGACGTTGATAGTGTATTGGGTGCGCTCCTCCGAGCGCCAATCCGGCTCGTAGACCTGCTCCTTCACCGCGGCGCCCTTGAAGTGGCCGTAAACGAAGGCATTGGCGGTGTAGATATACATGTCGTTGTCGCCGAGAAATTTCTTGAGCTTCTCGCGCTCGGCCGGGCTGTTCGCCAGGGTCTCCGCCGAACTCGCCGACAGCCGGATGCACACGCCGAATGACTTGTTGCCGGCAATCCGCGCCTTCACCTTGGGCAGATAGGTGTTGAGCGAAGCCCACAGCTGCTCCCAATTGTCGGCGGGATGCACCAGCGTCGAATAGGTCAAATGGCCGAGGCCGTTGCCGAGATCCATTTCTTAGCTTCCTTTTATGAACCACACCTCGTCATGACCGGACTTGTTCCGGCCATCCACGTCTTCACGTTCGCGTCTCCTCATAAGACGTGGATGCCCGCGACGTAGGCGACCGAAGCGACGCCGTTCTTCGAACGGCTATGCGTGGGCATGACGAGTCATTTCCCTCACTGCACGTGCTCGACTTTGCCTGAGCCCGCCGAGCGGATGATGGCTTCGGTGGCGGCGACGCCCTCAATCACCTGATCGAGCGGAATCGGATAAGCCGGCCCGCCAGCAGCCGCCTTGGCGAACGCTTCGAGCGCGACGCGCGATATGTCCATGGTCGCCGCCTGCCAGAGCTTGGCTTCACCCTTCACCGGCTGGAACTTGCAATTGCCGAACAGCCGTGTGCGCCGCTCTTCCGACGAGGCGCCGGCGACGTGGGTGAGGCCCTCCAGCCGCAGCCAGCCTTTCGAGCCGAAGACCTGGAAGGAAAAACCGGGGCCGGTCGTCGTCATGGTGCCGAGGTAGCCCGACATGCCTTCCTTCATGCGCACCAGAATCGAGGTGGTGTCGTCGGCATCGATCGGCGCGGCGCGACGGAAACTCTGGGCGAAGGCATGATCGATCGGTCCGCACAGATCGATCATGCCGTCGATGGCGTGGACGCCCATGGGCATCAAACCCCCCAAAGGCGTCTCTGACTTGTCGGCGCGCCAATGCGCCGGATTGATCGACAGCGCGTTGGGAAACGTCATGGTCGCTTCGACGTGCAGGATGGTGCCGAGTTCGCCGCTGCGGATCATGTCGCGGAGCTTGATCATCTCCGGATGGAAGCGGCGGTTGTACCCGACGGCGAGCGTAACGCCGGCCTTGCGCACCGCGGCAATGGCGTCCTCGGCCTCGCGCTTGGTCAGCGTGAACGGCTTTTCGCAATAGACGTGCTTGCCGGCCGCGGCCGCCGCCATCACCTGCGTCGCGTGCATGGAGTGCGGCGTCGCCAGCACCACCGCGTCGACGCCGCCGTGATGCAGCATGCCGTCGTACTCCGCGGTGAGGTGCAAACCTTTTTGCTTGGCGAACGCCTCAACCTCCGGCGTGATCGTGCGCGTCGTGGCCGAAGTAAAGCGGATGACATCGCTGTTCTCCGCCGACTCGACCAGCGTCTTGCCCCACCACCCCAGTCCGACGATGCCCGCTTTGATCATTCTCGAAACACCCTCTGTCGTGGTCGGCTGCGTTGTCTACTGCGTCGGAAAAAAGCGGCGCTCACATCCATGCCCTCTCCCCTCGCGGGAGAGGGCTACACGGCGCTGGTGCCGCGAAGAATGGGTGAGGGGTCAGGCCGCAGACCCTCACCCGCCTGTGGTTACTGCACCGCCAGCGCTGCCCTCTCCCGCAAGGGGAGAGGGCACAACCAGCGTGCAGAAACCTTCCCGTCGCGGGCATACACACTTCCGATGCAGCGGCGCTCATTCTACATCCCTTTCGGCCACGTCAACATCGCCAGCACGACACAAGCCAGCATCCAGAATACGCAGTACTCGATGCCGCCGATCACCCAGATCCATTTCTTGGTCACCTTGTAGGTCGCGGCCCCGGCTACGAGGAGATGCAAGGCAGCGATCACGGCGACATAGGGCGTGTAGATGCCGAACACCAGAGCGATGGTCAGCAGCGTCTCGATGGTGCCGGCAACGTACATCCAGGTCGCCGGTGGATTGAACTTCGCCGCCTTGAAGAAGTTCAGCGTCGCGGGCTCGGTGAACTTGCCGACGATGTGCGGAATGAAGAACAGCCCGCAGATCAGGCGCAGAACCACGACGCCGTTGGTGAGATCGAAAACTTGCGCCCAGTGCGACATGACAAATCCCCGTTTCCCCGAACCTATTGTGTACTTCTATCGTTGCCTGGAGTCAGCAGACCCCCACTCTATCTCTCCCCCTTCCAGGGGGAGAGAAGAGCGAGCCGCCCACCGCGAGCAACACGTCGAACTAGGAGTGGGCCGCATTCTCCGTCCTCCCCCTGAAAGGGGGAGGATTGTGGTGGGGGTCGCGGGCCGCTCGTTCTGCGCGTCCGCCTAGTCCTACAGTACCTCGAACATCTGATAGATCGGACCCTCCGGCAGCCGGTGGCCGATGCCGACGCTGATGACGTTGTTGAGCCAGCCGTATTTCTCCGACGCGGTCTCGTACGACGCCGAGATGCGCAGATAATAATCCGTCGCCTTGACCACTTCGCCGCGGGCGATGCGGTCGAGCACCTCCTTCGGGCCATGGCGAATGCCGGGGTAACTCATGCTGATAATCGCGTCATCGTCGGTCTTGAGGCAGATGCGCACGTTGAGCATGAAGGCGCCGTCACCCGGCCGCACTGCCTGCCAGTCGCTGCCGCCCGGCAGCAGCGTGCCACGCAGCTTTTCGCCCTCGAAACGGCCGCCGGTGATGACGCCGATGCGGCGGTCGATACCGGGGCTCTTGCCGACATTGATCGGCGGCGCTACGTCGAGCAGCAGCGTAAACAGCGGCCGCGTGCGCAGCTCGGTCATTTCCTTCGGCAAAATTTCCGACAGCGGGCGTGTGGTGGCCACCGGCGTTCCTCCCGTTTCAGACTGCCGGACTTGCGCCGGCGCGCAAACTCTAGCCAAGCACCGCCGAACGGTCGAGCTAATCTTGCCGTCTCAGAACCGTGACCGTCAGCGTGCGTCGATGCGAGAAGCCCAGATGTTCGTAAAGCGAACCGGCGGTGGAATTATCGCTGAAGATATGGAGGAAGGGAATTTCGCCGCGGTCGAGAATGCCGCGTGTGAGCGCGCGGACGAGTGCTGACGAATAGCCGCGATGACGATAATCGGGATGCGTGCACACGGCCGAGATTTCGGTGAAGCCCGGGAACCGCATCCGCTCGCCCGCCATGGCCACCAACCGGCCGCCGGCACGGATGCCGATGTAGGAGCCGAGCGCGATCGTGCGCGCGGCAAACGGTCCCGGCTTGGTCAACTCGACGAGTTGCATCATGTCCGGCACGTCGGCCGGCGTAAGACTGGCGTGCCCGGCGGCGGCCGGGGGCATTTCGCGTTCCTCATACACCATCTGCTCGATGGTCTTGTGGAGGATGACTTCGAGACTCCGGTTTCCCAGGGCCGGGGCCGGGTCGAACAGGCCTACGACCTCTCCGGGCCGCATCGCCGCGCCAAGCGCCTGAAAACATTCATCGGACGCGTCGCGAACAGCCGCCATCGGCGAGAAATCCGGGCGATAGCGCCGTGCTCGATCGTCGCCCAGCGCGAACGAAGAATGCGCGGTGGTCAATGCCGACCACGGTGGTCGTTCGAGTTGCTTCGGGTCGGCGTGCATCGATCGTGCTCGCTATCAAAGCGCGGGGGTGGTGCGCGGTGCTTTCAGCTGCCGCGATAGGTCGAATAGGACCACGGCGTGACCAGAAGCGGCACGTGGTATTTGCCTTCGGGCTCCGCGACCCCAAACCGCACCGGCACGACGCCGAGAAACGGCGGATCGGACGCTGGCGTGTCCTGTCCGGCAAAATAGTCGGCGACAGCGAAGCGCAGTTCGTAAATCGCGATCGGAATCGGCATACCGCTAAACAGCGGCCGGTCGGTTCGCCCGTCGCTGTTGGTGACGGTACGCTGCAACGTGCGCGCGGCGCCGCCTGCTCCGATTTCGCAGAGTTCAATCGCGATCCCTTTGGCGGGATGTCCGCCATGGACGTCGAGCACGTGCGTCGACAGATGCCCGTGCACTTTCAAACTGTCGCCGGCCTTGACTCGCTGATCGAGCCGCAGCGCGGCAATCCGGAAAATTTCTCCGAGCGCGGTTTTCTGCTCGGCCGCCGCATCGTTGCCGAGCCGCCGCTCGAACTCGCGCAGGATCGATTCCTTGCCGTGGCGGCGCACACAGACGATGAACGGCATGCCGAACTTCACGCGGTAGGCATCGTTGAGCCGATGAAAGCTCGCAAACTCCGCCTCGCTCAAACGATCAAGCCCGGCGCCAGCCTGCTCGGCGGTAGAGTCGGCGGTGAGCTTGCCTTCGCGCGCCGCCTTGCCGGCGAGATCGGGGTGGCCGTTGATCAGCGCGCGTTGCCGTTCCTCGCCGGCGTTGCGCACCGCGTCCGTCATCGTCTTATAGAGCGTCGCCAGACTCGCGAACGGCCGCGCCGCATAAGCTTCGTCCGCTACCCACGGCGCAAGCTCCATCACTTCGCCAAGCGCGGCGGTGAACGTTTTGCGGTCGGCAGTGTTCAGCGTGTCAAGCGAAACTTGTTCCATGCGGACGACTTGAAATCTCACACAGTCGCCGCAGCGTCGGCGCCGAGAGGGTGGTGTTCGCGGTGCCAGTGGCGGGCAATGTCGAGCCGCGTCGCGATCCAGACGCGATCGAACCCGGCAACATAGTCCAAGAAACGCACCAGACCCGCGACGCGGCCGGGGTGGCCGGCGAGGCGGCAATGCAGGCCGATCGACATCATCTTCGGCGCGTGCTCACCCTCGCTGTAGAGGACATCGAAGCTGTCGCGCAAATAGACAAAGAAGTCCTCGCTGTTGGTGAAACCCTGGGGGTTGATGAAACGCATATCGTTGGCGTCGAGCGTGTAGGGAATGATCAGATGCGGCGCCTGCGGCCCTTTCACCCAATAAGGCAGATCGTCGGCATATGAATCGGAAGAATAAAGAAAGCCGCCCTCGGCCAACACGAGCTTAAGCGTGTGCTCCGAGGTGCGCCCGGTGTACCAGCCAAATGGCCGTTCGCCCGTCGCCTCGGTGTGCAGGCGAACGGCCTCGCGCATGTGGGCTGCTTCCTCGGCGTACGAAAAATTCCTGTAATCGATCCATTTCAGTCCGTGGCTCGCGATCTCCCAGCCGGCTTCGCGCATGCCGGCAACGATCTGCGGGTTGCGGACCAGCGCAGTCGCGATCCCGTACACGGTCACCGGAATATTGCGCGCGGTGAACAGGCGCCACAAGCGCCAGAACCCGGCGCGCGAGCCATATTCGAACATCGACTCCACGTTCATATGCCGCTGACCCTGCCAGGGCGCGGCGCCAAGCACATCGGAGAGGAAGGCCTCCGAAGCCGCATCGCCATGCAGGATTGAGTTCTCGCCGCCCTCCTCGAAATTAATCACGAACTGCAGCGCCACACGCGCGCCGCCGGGCCAGCGCGGATCGGGCGGTGTTCGCCCATAGCCGAGCAAATCACGCGGATAATCGGAAGGTGCAGGCGGGGACATCGCGGCTTTCGTTGCGGTTTTCAGGAGCCGGCAGCCCCCACCATGGCAGAGGCGCCACCGGCTCTTCAAGTGTCCACAGGGCGCTCGCCGCACGGCGGCCAGCCGAGATTGACCCAGCCGGACGATGTCTCCATTAAGGCGCGACTCAAGGTGAGGCCATGTGCGCAATGCAGGCGGCGGACCAGGGCACGCTCGGCCAGGCGATTGCGGATCGCCTGGTCGAGCTCGCGGCCGTCAGCGACGAGCCGAGCAATCTCACGCGGCTGTACCTCGGACCGGCGCATCGGACCGCCGCCGATCTCGTCGCCAAGTGGATGCGCGAGGCCGGCATGACCACCCGCATCGACGCCCTCGGCAGCGTCGTCGGCCGTTATCGCGCACGCGAGGCCGGGCCGCTCACCTTGATGCTGGGCTCGCACATCGACACGGTCCGCGACGCCGGCCGGTTCGACGGTCCACTCGGCGTTGTCACCGCCATCGAAGTGGTGAAGGCGGCCGCCGAATCCGGCAAGCGTTTTCCATTCGCCATCGAAGTCGTCGCCTTCGGCGATGAAGAGGGTGTGCGTTTTGCCTCTACGCTCGGCGGCTCCAAAGCGCTCGCCGGCAGGTTCGATTTCAAGGCCCTCGACGAAGTCGGTGACGACGGCGTGTCGCGCCGCCAGGCATTGAAAGCATTTGGCGCCAACCCGGCGCGCGTCTCCGAAGAGGCGCTGTCGCCGGACCGGGCGCTCGGCTATGTCGAAGTTCATATCGAGCAGGGCCCGGTGCTCGAGCAGGAAGGGCTGCCGGTCGGCATCGTCACCGCCATCGACGGCGTCACCCGCGGCACCGTAGAGGTCGACGGCGTCGCCGGTCATGCCGGCACCGTACCGATGCCGATGCGCAAGGATGCTCTGGCCGCGGCGGCGGAAATGCTGCTCGCCATCGAGGAGCGGGCGCGATCACAGTCCAATCTGGTGGCGACGGTCGGGAAGATGGAAGTGCCGGAATCGGCAGCCAACACCATTGCCGGGCGGGTGCGCTTCACGCTCGATATCCGCAGCCCCTCGGATCAGGAACGCATCAACGCGGCCGGCGACATCACAAAGGCCATTGCCACGATCGCGCAAAGCCGCGGCGTGACCGCGCAATTTGCCGTCGGCCACGAAGTGCCGGCAGCGCTGTGCGACCACCGGCTTTCAGATCAACTGGCGAAAGCGGTCGAAGCTGTGGGAATCAAGCCGCGGCGATTGCCGAGCGGCGCCGGCCACGACGCTATGGCGTTCGACAAGGTCATTCCGTTTGCCATGCTGTTCGTGCGCTGCCGCGGCGGCGTGAGCCACAACCCCGCCGAGTTTGCCTCGCCCGACGATATCGACATCGCCGCGCGCGTGCTCTCGGCTTTTCTCGATGGGATCACACCATAATGACCACGCTACGCATCAAGGCGGGACCGTACGACTTCGAGGCGCAGATGGAGGAGGCGCTGGCGCCAAAAACCTGCGCCAGGTTTTCAAGCCTCCTGCCCTACCGCCAGCAGATCATTCACGTCCGCTGGAGCGGCGAGGGCTGCTGGATCCCGCTCGGCGAGTTCGATTTCGGCCTGGGTTACGAAAATCACACCAGCCATCCGGCGCCGGGCGACATTATTCTTTACCCGGGCGGCATCAGCGAAACCGAAATCCTGGTGGCTTATGGAGCGGTCGATTTTTGCAGCAAAGTCGGCCAACTCGCCGGCAATCATTTCCTGACCGTCGTCAAAGGCCGTGAAAACCTCGCAGCGCTCGGAAAGTTGTGTTTATGGAAGGGCGCGCAAGACATTTTGTTCGAGCTAAAAGCTTGAGCACAGACGCGGCCCGCGACGATATTAGGGCGTGTGCTCATAAACCTGGGATGATAAGTGAGGATTGCTCAATATCCGCTTTTACTCCGATTGTGTTGCAAAAGTCGTTTTGCACTGATGATCAAAAATTCCGCGGGCTATAGGCGCGGCTTTCATGTAAAGAAGTGAGGGACCTCATCGCCTCACGTTAGACTCACAGGCGACTTCGGTAACGCGATTGAAGTTATGCGAGTCGGCGATTGCTCTCCGTCTCGTGTTTTTGCGAAAATTCGTACACCTGCAACTTTCGACTTTTGCAACACAATCACTCCGAAAGTAAGCACTCCTCGGCGCGATATCGGTGTCAGCCAAGGCCAGTTCCGGACATCACGAATTCGGTATGAAGCGTTCGGATAGCCTACCGACTATCCGCTTCAACGCGCGCTGATGCCCCGTAGTACACATGAGGCCCGACGAAATGTCTCGCCGAGGCAAAATTCAGCTTTCACGTGGTAAGCGGCTTGGCGACCTTACGGGCGCAGTCGATGAAAAGGCTGGCCAGTGGGCTCACTGTGCGATTTTTTATGGTGATAACGTCGACCGCAATCCGATGCACCGGGATTTTCGGGGGAAGAATGCTCAACTCCGATTGCCCGACGCTGGACCGCGCAACCGAACGTGGCACAAACCCGACGAAGCGGCCTTTCGCGATCAGAGTAGTTGTCAGCTGCAACGACAAGGTTGAGACACTGGCGCGCGGCGGCTCAAGTCCGTTAGCGCGGAAGATCTCTGCAATGAGCGGACCGCGCACGCTGTCGTAGGGCGGCAGGATCCACGGCTCGTCGATCAGATCGGCGAGTTCGAGCCGCCGGCGGCGGCGCCAGTGGCTGTGAAGCCCCGTGACCGCAACCAGTGACTCGGTAAACAGGTTTTCCAGGGCGAGGTCGTCTTCCATCAGCGCAGCCGGCACCCGTCCGATCAATAATTCGACGTTGCGTCCGCGCAATTCGTCAAACTGCATCATCGACGTGTTGGCGTGGATCACCTGCAGCCGGATGCCGGGATACTGGCCGGAAAATCGGTCGACGATCGAGGGAATGATTCCGGCGATATCGACGTCCGGGCATCCGATCCGCAAATCACCCGAACTTGGATTGGCCAGAAACTCGATCTGCTTGAGCCCCTGGCGCATCTCATCGAAGACGATGATGCCGCTATTGGCGAGAGCTTTCCCGTAGGCGGTCAGCTCCGCCCCCTGAGGCCCCCGGTCGAACAGCCGAACGCCCAAGGAATGCTCCAGGTCGGAAATCGTCTTGGAGACGACGGGATGCGATATTGCGAGGCGCGCCGACGCTTTCGACATGCTGCCGGATTCGGCCACCGCCAGCAGAATATGGAGGTCCCGCAGTTTGATGCGGCGGCCGACGCGATCCGCCCAATCCATGCCGCTATTAGCCTCGGAGCTACAGGGATGTCGCAAAATCTGCGTTGCCGACTATAGCCCGATGGCGGATGCTCTCAACCGCAAACTTCCGGGTCCCGTCCGCGCGAAGGCAAACGAGGGAGGTTGGCCGTGACAATGATCAAAATGGTTGCGCGATTGCGCGCGTTGTCGAGAATAGCGGCCGCTGCGATCCTGTTCTGCCTCGCCGCCGTCACGCCGGCGCCCGCCGCCGATCCAATCCGTATTGGCTTTAGTGTCGCTCTGACCGGCGCGGTGGCAGCGAACGGCAAGCAGGTCTTGCTCGCGATACAAGTCTGGAAGGACGACATCAATGCCAAGGGCGGGTTGCTTGGACGGCCGGTTGAACTCGTCTACTACGACGATCAGAGCAATCCGTCGCTCGTTCCCGGCATCTACACCAAGCTGATTGAAATCGACAAGGTCGACCTGGTCGTGGGGCCTTACGGCACAAACATGATCGTCCCGGCGATCCTGACCGTGCAGCAGTACAATTATCTGACCATCGGACTGTTCGGCGTCGCCGCCAATCGTGAAATGCACTACCGCCGCTATTTTTCGATGCTCCCTGCCGGGCCGGACCCGATGCTGGCCTTCTCGGAAGGTTTTTTCGCGATCGCCATGCAGATCGAGCCGAAGCCCCGGACCGTGGCGATCTCTGGCGCAGATGCCGAATTCTCAAAAGTCTCGACCGCGGGAGCGCGCATCAACGCCAAAAAAGCCGGGCTCAACATCGTCTATGACAAAAGCTACCCGCCCGCGACCACCGATTTCGGCCCGGTGGTCCGTGCCATCCAGTCCGCCGACGCGGACATT
>JBAUGC010000344.1:0-1627 GCA_049679485.1 Xanthobacteraceae bacterium | reverse complement strand
CGCGGCTTAGCGCCGAATGCCCGTCCGCACTACCAAAGCGTCTCAAGTGATCGAACACCTCAACAGAGCCACGGAACCTAAAGAGAAATCGAAACTTCGATCTCTAGGTTTTTCAGCGAACTGCTAGGAATAAAAATCTATTTCAGTGCGAATCAGTTCCGGGACGCTTGCGGCAACCATTTTTGGCCGGAATCTCCCGAAGATCACATATATTTTTTGGCCGCTCATCGTAACTGTGGGGACACGTGGGGGGTCCTTCGGGAGCCGGGTGTCCCTTTGAGCGTAAATCGCTTTAGCCAACGAGAGAGCGCTATAAGCTCAACAAAGCCCCATATAAGCGGGCTTTGTCCTATCTCATTCCTTACCAAATCCTTAGGCTTGAGTAGTTTGACACGCTGTAAATGCGTCACCATTGTAAAGTTCATCGCGGCCGCGCCGCGCAATTCATACGGCGGAACCAATGGCCTTTTCGCTGCGGGACGCTCTCCGTTTTTTCTTCGGAGGGGATGCGAAGAAGAAACCCGCCTTCAAGACCGAGAAGGAAGCATACGATTTTTGCCTAAAGGCATATAAGGATTCGGGGGGCGTCACTCCCGAACTCCGTAGAGCATTTGAGTTCTATCAGCGGAATTACCGCGATGACGGATGCGAGCCCTTCCTTGGACCTGACGAGCGTCCGCATTTCGGCACTCGATAGTCAATTTGATATTTCACGTTTTAACTGCGGTGTTCACGAAATTGATTCGTGGATCACCAAGAAATGCCAAAAGGCGTGCGAACAAAATAAACTCAAAGCATTTTGTGCCCACTTTGAGAACGGCACCACAGCTTTGGGGCTGTACACACTATCGTTGATGTTCGACAGCGTTGATAAAATCGAAGCCAGGGACCGCACCCTTTACAAGTCACAATTCCCCGCCGTTTATCTCGGACAACTTGCTGTCCTTCGCGGATACCAAAATCAGGGGCTTGGGACGATACTACTGTTGAATGCCCTTGAACGGGCATATGCGATCAGCAGGAACGTATCGTTTTACGGAGTAGCTTTGCGGTCACTCAATGAGCGCACTACGGTCTTGTACGAAAAATATGGTTCACGAAACGCGAAGATGTCGTCAATCCACTTATGATTTTGCCGGTTTGGTCTTTGCAAGATCTTTTTGGGCTGCGTTAGGCGAACCTTTCTTTTCTGACGGCTTGTGCTTTGCCAACCTTCGCTGTGTCTCCTTAAGCCGCTCATCGGTTCATCCGCGCCTAATTAGTTCGCGTGCGGCTTTCTTAAACCGTTGCGCAGCCTGGGTTGAGCAATCGCGAAATCCGGGGCGACTTTCGGATATATCGCAACGTTCCTCTCTCAGCGTTTGCGCTACGCAACCTTAAATCATAGGTCCCGTCGCAGTTATCGTGCCTTTGTCCTTGACAGCTGTCACCAGATCAGGTACTTGGTTCAACGAATCTCGCTCGATCGAGGACGCCTGTCGCGAAGGTATTCCGAGAGGTGGAGCGAGTGCGGTGCCCGCGCGCGGAACGATACACTCCGCACCCGGGCAGCTTCGGGCATCATGCTGACCGGCACTACGACCGGTCCGGGAGGTGCGTTCCCTGGACTGGGACAGGCGGGCGCGGG
>JBAUGC010000343.1:0-10124 GCA_049679485.1 Xanthobacteraceae bacterium | reverse complement strand
AGGTGTAGGAAGTCTTGAACATGACGGCGCCGATTTCACGATAGAGAAAGGCGCGGTTGTGCTTTTGCCGGCGGCTGTGGGCGCGTGTCGCTTTCGACCCGAAGGCCCGATCACGCTGCTCGATATCGCTGTGCCGGAGCAGCCATGAAAAAACTCGTTATATTCGATCTTGACGGAACGCTCGCCGAAAGCAAAGCGTCCCTCGACCTGGAGATGGCCACGCTTCTGGCCCGGCTGCTGGAGGTCGTTAAAGTTGCAGTGATCTCCGGAGGAGCATGGGCGCAATTTGAAAAGCAGGTGCTTTGTTATCTGCCAAAGGACAATCGTCTGAAGGATTTATCGCTGCTGCCGACCTGCGGTACAAAATTCTATCGCTACGACGGAGCGTGGCAAAATCTCTATTCGGAGGATTTCAGCGCCGAGGAGAAGGAAAGAATCATCCGTGGACTGAACAAAGCGATCGATCAATCCGGATTTAGAGCCACAAAGCACTGGGGAGACTTGATCGAAGATCGCGGTAGCCAGATTACGTTTTCCGCTCTGGGCCAGGAGGCGCCGCTAAACGAAAAAAAGGCGTGGGATTCCGACTTCAAGAAGCGCAAAGAAATCAAGGCGATTCTCCAACCGTTGATTCCCGAATTTTCCATTCAATTGGGCGGCGCGACTTCGATCGATGTCACCAAGCCGGGCATCGACAAAGGTTACGGCGTCAGGAAACTCCACGAGACACTTGGCATTGCTATCGAAGATATGATTTTCGTTGGCGATGCCGTTTTCCCCGGCGGAAATGACTATCCGGCCAAGCAAGCGGGCGTGGTGTCCATCGAAGTGCGGGATCCGCACGAAACCAAACGCGTCATCGAAGCCATTATTGCGTGTCTGGAAAGCGGGGACAGCCGGTGCGGGACTTCAAGCTAAAGCGGATCGGCATGGTGATGGAGCCGCAGGCCGGTAACCCGAATGAAGTGGAGGGCGTCCTCAATCCGGCGGCAATTCGGGCTCGGGACGGGCAGCTGTATCTCTTTCCGCGCCTCGTGGCCCGCGGCAATTTTTCACGCATCGGGATTGCCCGTGTGTTGTTCGACGATTCTGGCGATCCGAGGGGCGTCGAACGCATGGGCATGGCTTTGGAGCCGGAGGCCGACTACGAACTGTCCAGGAATGGCGGGGGGTGCGAGGATCCGCGGATCGCTTACGTGGAACCACTGCAACATTACGTCATGACGTACACGGCGCTTTCTCGTCGCGGTCCCCGCATCGCAATCGCCATCTCCGATGATTTGCTGCAATGGCGTCGAATCGGCCTTGCCACCTTTCATCCCTACAATGGCATCGCTTTTGATGACGTGGATAACAAGGACGCCAGCGTGTTTTCTGCGCTGATTCCTGGCCCCTCCGGTCAGCCGGCCGTTGCGCTCGTGCACCGGCCACTGTTTCCGGGAACGCGTCCGGAAGAAAGGCTGCACCAATCAGCGTCGTGCTCAATGGATATTCATCGAGAAAGCATTTGGATCTCGTATTGCCGCGCAAGCGCAACCGGTGATGAGCATCCCCTCGGCGAGTTCGTCGCACATCATCGACTGGCCTGCCCCGAGGCGGGGTGGGAGCGCCTCAAAATTGGCGGCGGCACGCCGCCGGTAATGTGCCGCCATGGCTGGCTGATGCTCTATCACGGCGTACACGACATTCCTCAACCGGGGGGCCTGACCGGGCGCAAGATGTGCTATTCAGCCGGCGCGATGGTGCTGTCGAAGGAGCACCCGAACAGGACTGTCTATCGCTCGTCTAAGCCGGTGCTTTGTCCTGAGGGCCCGCTGGAATGCCGCGGTACGGTCGACGATGTGGTATTTCCCACGGGGATCGATCGGCGCGACGATCTTGGTGCGCCCGATCGCTTCGACATCTATTACGGCATGGCGGACGATCGAATTGGCGTGGCGCGTCTCGACGTGCCAACAACGCTGCCCCGAGATTTATGACTTCAACGGTTGCAACGATCTGCTTTCCTCAGCCATTTACTGGGCAAAATTTCTCGCTGCCAGCTATTCACCGGGTTTTGAGTGGGTTGACGGCGAACATTGGCCCTCGGATTGGAACCATTCCCTCATCCAAGGGTTGACTATCGGGGCGCTTCTCCCTGCACCGGTGGATTGCGTATCCACGCACCGCGAGAAGCCGCACATGCCAGCCAAATCGGCGACGAACCGACGCATCGAGGCTCCAGGTTTAGGAAGCCGGCCAGAATCCGCGTTCGATCAGCTTTGCGTAAACACCATTCGCACGCTGGCGATGGACGCCGTACAGCAGGCCAATTCCGGCCATCCGGGCACGCCGATGGCATTGGCGCCATTGGTTTACACCATCTGGCAAAATTTTCTGCGGTTTGATCCGGAGGATCCGATCTGGCCCAATCGCGATCGCTTCGTGTTGTCCAATGGCCACGCTTCGATGCTGCTCTACGCGACACTTTATCTCAGCGGCGTGAAAGCGGTGAATGCCAAATACGCGCGTCTGGACGAGCCGGCGGTGTCGCTCGACGATATCAAGCGGTTTCGGCAGCTCGGGAGCAAATGTCCCGGTCATCCCGAATATCACCTCACGACCGGCGTCGAAGCGACAACCGGGCCCCTCGGCCAAGGCTGCGGCATCAGCGTCGGCATGGCGTTGGCCGGGCGGTGGCTGGCAAAGCACTTCAACCGGCCGGATTTCACGATGTTCGACTATGACGTCTATGTCGTGTGCGGCGACGGCGACATGATGGAGGGCATATCGAGCGAAGCGGCCTCGCTCGCTGGTCACCAGATGCTCGGTAATCTTTGCTGGTTCTACGACAGCAACCGCGTGACGATCGAAGGGCACACGGATCTGGCTTTCAGCGACGACGTCGCGGCGCGGTTCCTTGCCTATGGCTGGAACGTGCAACACGTGGGCGATGTCAACGATCTGGAGCGGTTGGCCGAGGCGATCGAGATTTTCCGCCGTACCAAGGACGTGCCAACGCTGATCATCGTCGACAGCCACATCGGCTACGGCGCGCCGCACAAGCAGGACACCAGCGCGGCTCACGGCGAGCCGCTTGGCGAAGAGGAGATACGTCTTGCCAAGCGGAGCTACGGCTGGCCCGAGGACGCCAAGTTTCTCGTCCCGGACGGCGTGCGCGAGCACTTTCGGGACGGCCTCGGACGGCGCGGCCAAAGCCTTCACAACGCTTGGGTCACCCAATTTGAATCCTATCGAAAAAAATATCCCGATCTCGCCGACGAGGTCGAACGCATGCAGCGGCGCGAGCTTCCGCCAGACTGGGACGCCACGCTTCCGGTTTTTGCCGCCGATGCGAAGGGCGTTGCCACGCGCGACTCGTCCGGCAAGGTACTCAACGCCATTGCCTCGCATTACCCGTGGCTGATCGGCGGTTCTGCCGACCTCGCCCCATCTACCAAAACGCGGCTCACATTCGAGGGCGCCGGCGATCAGGAAGCTGACACGCCGGGCGGCCGCAATCTGCACTTCGGCGTGCGCGAGCATGCCATGGGCGCGGTCCTCAATGGGCTTGCACTGTCCAAGATTCGTGCGTTCGGATCCACTTTCCTCGTCTTTTCCGACTACATGAAGCCGGCCATCCGGCTGAGCGCGATGATGGAGCTTCCGGTCGCCTTCGTGTTCACGCATGATTCGATCGGCCTCGGGCAGGACGGCCCAACGCATCAACCGGTCGAACAGCTCATAGCGCTCCGCAGCATTCCCGGCCTCATTACACTGCGACCTGCCGACGCCAATGAGGTCGTCGAAGCATGGCGCGTCATTATGGGGCTGAAGCATCAGCCCGCCTGTCTGGTGTTGACCCGCCAACCGCTTCCAACCTTCGATCGCACGCGCTTTGCGTCGGCAGCAGGTGTCGCGCGGGGCGCCTATGTCATGGCTGACGCCGAAAGAGGCGAGCCGGCGGTGATCCTGATCGGAACCGGTAGTACGGTTGGGCTCTGCGCCGAGGTTTACGAGACGCTCCAGCGGGACGGTATTCCGGCGCGCGTCGTCAGCATGCCGTCCTGGGAGTTGTTCGAACAACAGGATCAGGCCTATCGCGACAGCGTGCTGCCGCCCGACGTCACCGCACGCGTGTCGGTCGAGGAAGGTTCGGTGATCGGCTGGGATCGGTACGTCGGTTTTGGCGGTGCCAAAATCGGCATGCACACGTTTGGCTCATCCGCCCCGATCAAGGACCTGATGGCGAAATTCGGTTTCACGCCGGAGAATGTGCTCGCCGCAGCCAAGGAGCAGATAGCCAAGTCCAAGAAGTCCAGGAGGCAAACGACATGAATCCGCTCAAGCAGCTTGAAGCATGCGGTCAGTCGCCCTGGCTGGACTATCTAAAGCGGAGCCTGATCGAGAAGGGCGAGTTGCGCACTCTGGTCGAACGCGACGGACTTAAGGGCGTTACCTCGAACCCTTCGATCTTCGAGAAAGCCATCGGAGAGAGCGACGAATACGCGGACGCGTTGAAACAGTTCCAGGCCACGACCGACCACAGCATCTCCGCAATCTACGAGCACCTGGCGATTGCCGATATCCACGGGGCCGCCGATGTGTTGCGCCCGGTTTACGATGAGACGCAAGGTCGGGATGGCTACATCAGCTTGGAATGCTCGCCCTACCTAGCCAACGACACCGAAGCTACGGTGGCCGAAGCGTTGCGGCTCTGGGCGGCGGTGAAGCGTCCAAACCTGATGGTGAAGGTGCCGGCGACCCCCGCCGGTATTCCCGCGATCCGCGAATTGATCGGTCGCGGACTGAACATCAACATCACTTTGCTGTTCTCGGTAAGCGTCTACGAACAAGTGGTCGAGGCCTATATCTCCGGGCTCGAGGACTTGGCGCGGGCAGGCGGTGACGTTTCCAAAATCGGCAGCGTCGCCAGCATCTTCGTCAGCCGCATCGACACGGCTGTCGACAAACGGTTGGACCAGCTCGATGACAAGCGGCTGGCGGATCGGTTCCGCGGCAAGGTGGCGATCGCTAACGCGAAACTCGCTTACGTTCGCTACAAAGAGCTGTTCTCTGGTCCGCGCTGGCAGCGTCTGGCCGCGGCGGGCGCGAAGACGCAGCGCCTGCTGTGGGCTTCCACCAGCACCAAAGATCCGGCCTACAAGGATACAATGTATGTTGAGGCGCTGATCGGCCGCGACACTGTCGATACGATTCCGCCGACGACCATGGACGCATTCCGCGACCACGGTAAGGCGACACCCGACGTCATCGAGCAGGATGTTGCAGGCGCCCGCGCGATACTCGCCGAGCTGGAGCAGCACGGTATCTCTCTGAAAGAGATCACGGAAGAGCTGGTCATCGACGGCGTGCAGCAATTCGCGGACTCGTTCGACAAGCTGTTCGGTGCCATCGCCCGGCGGCGCCGTGCGCTACGCGAAGGCGATCACGCCGGCTTCGCAATCGGGCTGGGCTCGCCCGAGCTGAAGGCGGCCTTCGATGCGGAAATGGAAGTCTGGCGCAAAGACGGCCGCGTTCGGCGTCTGTGGGCTGGTGACAAGAATCTGTGGACCGGGACGGACGAGGACAAATGGCTTGGCTGGCTCACCATCGTGGAGGAGGAGCTGGCCGATATTGATCGGCTGCAAGGCTTTGCGGCGGAAATAAAGAAGCGCGGCTTCACCAACCTCGTCCTGCTCGGCATGGGAGGCTCAAGCCTCGGTCCGGAAGTTTTGGGCGCGGCATTCGGGCCGCAGTCGGGTTGGCCGCGCTTTCACATGCTCGACAGTACCGATCCCGCACAGATCAGGGCGATCGAGCGGGCGGTTGATCTCGGCAAGACGCTGTTCATCGTTTCCTCCAAATCCGGCAGTACGCTCGAACCCAACATTTTCATGGAGTATTTTTTCGACCGCGTCGGCGCGGTGCGAGGTAAGGAAAAAGCCGGCGAGCATTTCGTCGCCGTGACCGATCCGGGCTCCTCGTTGGAGCGCCGTGCGAAAGAGCTGCGCTTCGCGCATATCTTCCGTGGCGTGCCCTCGATCGGGGGCCGTTATTCGGTGCTGTCGAAGTTCGGTCTGGTGCCGGCTGCGGCGATGGGTATCGACGTCAAACGCTTCCTCGATGCGGTGCAACCGATGGAACGTGCCTGCGGCGCTGACGTGCCGCCGGCGGAGAATCCGGGTGTGCAGCTCGGCATCGCCATGGGCGTCGCATCAACCAGGTTCGGCCGCGACAAGGTGACGATCATCGCCTCCCCGCGGATCGCCGATCTCGGCGCCTGGCTGGAGCAGTTGCTCGCGGAGAGTACCGGCAAGCGCGGACGCGGGCTGATCCCGCTGGCCGGTGAGCCGCTCACGACGCCCGAGCATTATGGGAGCGACCGGTTCTTCGCCTACCTGGAGTTGGACGGGCAGATTGATCCGTCGCAACGACAGGCGGTGGAAGCGCTGGAGCGCGCCGGTCATCCGGTCGCGCGGATCAGCGTGAAAGACGTATGGCACATCGGTCAGGAATTTTTCCGTTGGGAGATAGCGACCGCAGTGGCCGGCGCGATCATCGGCATCGATCCATTCGACCAGCCGGACGTGGAAGCAAGCAAGGACAAAACGCGCGCGCTGACTGAAGCCTACGAGAAATCGCATCGCTTGCCGGCGGAGGCGCCGATGTTCCGTGAGAACGGCCTCGCCCTCTACGCCGATCCGCGCAACGCCGCCGAGCTCGGCCGGCACAATACGCTGTCCGGCTATATGAAGAGTCATTTCGGCCGTGTGCGCGGCGGCACAAAAGCGGGCGACTACGTCGCGCTGCTCGCCTACATTCAGCGCGACAAGTCGCACACTCAGGCGCTCACCGCGATACGCGCGCGCATCCGCGACAAAACCCGCGCCGCCACCTGCGTCGGCTTCGGGCCTCGTTTTCAGCATTCGACTGGGCAGGCTTACAAGGGCGGGCCGAATTCCGGCGTGTTCCTGCAGATCACCTGCGACAACCCGGCCGATATCGATGTGCCCGGCCATTCATACAGCTTCGGCGTGGTGAAAGCGGCGCAGGCCAGCGGCGACCTTGACGTCCTGGTCGAACGTGGCCGCCGCGCGCTTCGCGTCCATCTCAAGGATGTTGATGCGGGACTGGCGGAGCTCGCGCGCGCGATCGATTCGGCGTTCGAATGATGAATTTCCATAAGGAGTGACAGAGATGCAGATCGGCATGATCGGACTCGGTAAAATGGGCGGCAACATGTCTCGCCGCTTGATGAAGGCCGGACACCAAACCGTAGTATTCGCGCGCTCGTCCAAGTCGCGCGAGGCGCTGGCAAAGGACGGCGCCACGGCCGCCGTGTCGCTTGCCGATGTGGTGAAGAAGCTCGGGCAAAAGCCGCGCGCGATTTGGCTGATGTTGCCCGCTGGCCAGGTCACCGAAGAAACGGTCGAAAGTCTCGCCGGCCTGCTTGAGCGCGACGACATCGTCATTGACGGCGGTAATTCCTTCTACAAGGACGATATCCGCCGCGCAAAACAGCTGGCTAAAAAGGGAATTCGCTACGTCGATTGCGGCACGTCGGGAGGCGTCTGGGGCATCGAGCGCGGCTATTGTATGATGATTGGCGGCCCGAAAGATGCGGTGGATCATCTCGATCCGGTTTTCTCGGCGCTCGCTCCCGGGCTCGGCGATATCCCGCGCACGCCCGGGCGCTCGAAAGGCGATACACGCGCGGAACGCGGCTACATTCACGCCGGTCCGTCCGGTGCCGGGCACTTCGTCAAGATGGTGCACAACGGCATCGAGTACGGATTGATGCAGGCCTACGCGGAAGGCTTCGACATCCTGCGCAACAAGGATTCGAGCGACCTGCCCGAGGGCGAGCGCTTCACGCTGAACATGCCGGATATCGCGGAAGTTTGGCGACGCGGCAGCGTCATCTCATCCTGGCTGCTCGATCTCGGCGCCGCCGCGCTGGCTAAGGATCCACAGTTGAAGGATTTTTCCGGCTTCGTCCAGGATTCGGGGGAGGGCCGCTGGACGGTCGAGGCCGCGATCGAGGAAGCGGTTCCTGCAGATGTAATTTCCTCAGCGCTCTACGCCCGTTTCCGCTCGCGGCAGGAACATACCTTCGGCGAAAAGATGCTTTCGGCCATGCGCTTTGGCTTCGGCGGGCACGTCGAGGGTCAAGAGCCGATCGACCCGGAACCGAAGCCAAAGGATTCGCAGCGGCAGCCGGCGGCACAGCACGCCGCCGAGTAGTACCATGCTTGACAAACTTCCGATCCGGACGCCGCAGACTGCGCAAGTGATTGCGTGCCCGCCGCACCGCGAGGCGAAGCCGGCCGACCCCTGCGCCATGGTGATCTTCGGTGCTACCGGCGACCTGACCAAGCGCCTCGTGGTGCCGGCACTCTATAATCTGTTGCGCACCAAGGTGCTGCCTGAGCACTTCGCATTGATCGGCGTTGCCCGGGCGGAGGGAACCGCTGAAAGCTGGCGTGACGAGCTTCATGACATGCTGACAAGCTTTGTCGGCAACGCCGCCGCGGAGTTCGATGTCGATCACATCGACGAGGACGTGTGGAAGCGGCTTACCGAGAAGATGATTTACGTCCAGGGCGACCTGACCAAGCCCGAACTGTACGAGAAACTTCGCAACGCTCTCGACCAAGCTGAAAAGACCAATGGCACCCAAGGCAACGCCATCTTCTATCTTGCGGTCGCCGATCGGCTGTTCGGCGCTGTGATCGAGCGGCTAGGCAAGGCAAAGCTCACCGAGCAGGCCGAAGACGAGAGCGGCAAGCAACGGTTCTGGCGCCGCGTGGTGATCGAGAAGCCGTTCGGGCACAGCCTGGATTCGGCGCGCGAATTGAACGCCCACATCCTGCGCACTCTGAACGAGAACCAGATCTTCCGGATCGACCACTTTCTCGGAAAGGACACGGTCCAGAACATCATGGCGTTCCGCTTCGCCAACGGCCTGTTCGAACCGATCTGGAATCGCGACCGCATCGATCACGTGCAGATCACCGCGGCAGAGACAGTGGGCGTGGAGGGCCGCGGCAGTTTCTACGAGGCGACCGGCGCGTTGCGCGACATGGTCCCCAATCACCTGTTCACATTACTTTCGATGGTGGCCATGGAGCCACCCACCGGCTTCGATGCCGCCGCGATCCGTTCAAAGAAGGCCGAGGTGTTGGCGGCGATCCCTGCCGTCAAGCCGGCTGCGGTCGTTCGCGGCCAGTACAGCGCCGGCACAACGCCCGGCAAAAGCGTGAAGGCCTATCGGCAGGAGCCCAATGTAGCGCCGGATTCGAACGTCGAGACCTATGTCGCGATGCGGCTCGAGATCGACAACTGGCGTTGGGCCGGCGTGCCCTTTTACCTGCGCACCGGCAAGCACATGACGCAACGGAACACCGAGATAGCGATCCGCTTTAAGCAGGCACCTTACGCTGCGTTCCATGGCACGCCGGTCAACACTCTGCGGCCCAATTGGCTGGTGCTGCGCATCGCGCCCGACGAGGGCATCTCCCTGCAATTCGAGGTCAAGCGTCCGGGACCCGTGGTGGACCTCGCCGCCGTCAAAATGGACTTCCGCTACGACGACTGGTTCCCCAAGGAACCCAACGTCGGATACGAGACCCTGATTTATGACGTCATGATCGGCGATCCGACGTTATTCATGCGCGCCGACATGGTGGAGCAGACTTGGCGCATCGTGCAGCCGGTGCTCGACGCTTGGGCCAAGGGTGGCGCGGCAGATCTGCCGCTCTATCCGGCAGGAAGCTCAGGACCGAGCGAGGCGGACGCGCTTTTGGCGCGAGATGGCCGGTGCTGGCGGAACGTCCATGGCGATGACGATGGACGATCGTCATGAATCGTGTGCGCCCATCGCCGTTCAAATGTTCGGCCGTGATTTCGGATGTCGATGGCACTTTGGTGACTGATGACAAGGTGTTGACGGTGCGCGCCCAGGCGGCCGCGGCACGACTGCGCGCTGACGGAATCATTTTTTCGATTATCAGCAGCCGGCCACCCCGCGGCCTGTGCATGCTCCTCAAATCCCTTGGCATCACGACGCCGGTCGGCGGCTTCAACGGTGGGGTGCTGGCAACTCCCGATCTTGCGGTCATCGCCGAACATCTCCTGTTGCC
>JBAUGC010000342.1:0-1793 GCA_049679485.1 Xanthobacteraceae bacterium | reverse complement strand
GGCATTCAAGAGGTCGGCGGTTCGACTCCGCCTGGCTCCACCATCATATCCGGCGTTGTAAGGCAAGCTTTCCGCTGATGCCGCTTTGGTGTCTCACTCGACGCGATGCCGCGTTACTGTTCGTCTCTCGCTGCCCCATTTGGGTTTGATCCCGCAGACGATCTGCAAGGCGAAACCAAGGCCGCATTGATGCAAGAGCGTTTGCTGAGCGCCAATGAAAAACCGAGCGGGCATTCGCCGAGCCGCTATCCGGCCCTGACGGTAATTTTTGCACTCGTTGCGATCATCGCGACGGCTGCGGCGCTCTACATGTGGCAGGACCAGCGGTCGACGGTAACCCAGCTCACCCTCGCGCAAGCGCAAGCACGCCACGCGGAACGGACTTTCAAGGTGAGCGAGAGCGCCATTGATACTCTCGTTGCCAATCTTGCTGACCGCCTGTCAAACACAACGTCAATCCCGTCTCAAGAATTGCCACCACTTCTAGGCGACGTCGAAAGTGCCGTTGGAACACTGGTAACAAATGCCGACCACGACCCGGAAGCGCGGCGCATCCAAGGAGCAATGTATATTCAGTTCTCGTCGACCTATCTGGCGCGCGGCAATCCCCAGCTCGCCGTTGCCACCGCACGAAAAGGCAGCGGCATCTTTCGTGCGCTCGCAGCCGCGGCACCAAACAATGACGACATTCAGAGCAACGTCGGCTTAAGCTTGCAGAGATTGGGCGACGCCCTTCGCGCCAGTGCCGACATCAAAGGCGGCGTGGCCGCGGATCGAGAAAGCTTGGAAATCGCCCGTGGCCTCGCCAGCAAAGATCCGGGCAACAAGCAGTTTCGGACCGACGTCGTGCTCGCGCTGTGGCGGCTTGCCTCCAACGGCGATGAGCCACGAGCGCGGCTGACCGAGGCTCTCAAGATCCTCAGGAACCTTAAACTAGCCGCGATGCTTACTCCGAACCAGGAAGAATGGATTACCACAATCGAGGACAATCTTTCGCGGATGCAGTGACCGCGGACCCCCTCGGTGTCACGAGACGGATCCACGTTGCACCCAACGAAGAACATCGATCCGGCCGAGCGGGTGTCGCCTTCCACAACGAGCACGGCACACGCGCAAAGTGGATCAAGGAAGGAAAGGGCGCGATCAAGTGGACGCGGCTGTGGTGCAGGACATTCGCCGCCGACGCCGTGCAGCTCCATGCGCCGGCTTACAATCTCTGCAACTTCTTACGCACGCTGGCGACACCCGAGCCGATCAAAGACTGGTCGCTGGCGATGAGGGAGAAGCTGATCAAGATCGGTGCGAAAGTCGTCAGTCACGGCCGTTACGTTGCATTCCAGATCGCCGAGGTCACTATCTCCGGCGAATGTTCCAAGAGATTTTGCGCCTGACCGCTAAACTACGACCGCAGCCACGCCTGCGTCAGCGTAAGGCGTCGATGGTCATGCGTTTCAAAGGCGCCCGAAGAGAGGAGTGCGCCCAAATGCCACGGGAAATAGCCAGATCAGCGGCCCGACCGTTCGCGCTGCCCAAGGTGACCGCTGGCCGCCAGCGCCGCACAGCTGTCTTGCCAAAACGCCGCCAAAGCACAAAAAACTTACGCCAGTTCGAGCGTCATCCGGGCAATACCCGCTGGTAAGTGGGGAGACCGTGTCCGGTCAGTTCGGTGGCTATCTCACCTAGAAATTGCGTTGCTTAAGGTAGTGGAAGACGTGACGGTTTTAAAGTTAATATTAAGCACCATCATAACTTCGACCTCGCTCCTACTTAGCAAAATTGTTGGTGGTTCTTAC
>JBAUGC010000341.1:0-6044 GCA_049679485.1 Xanthobacteraceae bacterium | reverse complement strand
CCCCGGCACAGCGCGGCGGGCGATCCGGCCGGCATCGAGATCGGCGGCAAGCTCGCCGAACTGGCCGGCCCAGCCGCCGCCAAGGCGCGTGGCGATGAACGCATCGGCTATGTTCTCCGGCGCGTAGCGCAGCAAGAGCGACGCCGATAACACCAGGGCCAGACGCTCGACCATGCGTCTTGCCTGGCCTTCGTGCTTGCGCAGATCGGCGAGGTCTTGTTGCAAAGCCGCAACGGCGGCATCCAGGATCCGATCAGATCCCTTCGTGGTGTTCAGTTCGTCGAACAACGCCGGAATGCAATCCGGCTCGCGCGCCATGGAGCGGAGCACATCGAGGCAGATCACGTTGCCGGTGCCCTCCCAAATTCCATTGAGCGGCGCTTCTCGGTAGAGCCGGGCCATCAGATGATCCTCGATGAAACCGTTGCCGCCATGGCATTCGACCGCTTCGGCAGCAACCGCCGGCGCGCGTTTGCAAATCCAGTACTTCGCAACGGGAGCGCCGATCCGCGATAAAAGCCGCTCGGCTTGGCTCTCTTTCTCTCGGTCGAGCGCGGCGACGAAGCGGAATGCAAGCCAGGTCGCCGCCTCGACCTCGAGCGCCATGTCGGCGATCACGTTCGCCATCATCGGCTGATCGATGAGACTGCGCTGGAACGCCCGGCGATGCGCGGCGTGATGCGCCGCCTGCGCCAGCGCCTGCCGCATCAGGCCGGCCGAGCCGAGCGCGAAGTCGAGCCGGGTGTAGTGGTTCATTTCGATGCCGGTGCGGATGCCGTGTCCGGGCTCGCCGATCAGATGACCGATGGCGCCGCGGAATTCGACCTCGGATGAAGCGTTCGACTTGTTGCCGCATTTATCCTTGAGCCGTTGGACTTGCAGGCGATTGCGCGAGCCGTCCGGCAGCCAGCCGGCCACAACAAAGCACGACACGCCCTCGTCGGTCCGGGCAAGCGTAAGGAAGACATCGGAGTGCGGGACCGAAAAGAACCATTTGTGCCCGACGATCGACCAGGTGCCGTCGCCGTTCGGGCTGGCATAGGTCTGGGTTTGGCGAAGGTCCGACCCGCCCTGCTTCTCGGTCATCGCCATGCCGACAGTGGCGCCGGTTTTCGCCGCGGCGCTGACTTGCCTGCGGTCATATTGCATCGAAGTGACCAGCTTGCCCCATTGCGCCCAGCGCGCCGGATCGCGGCGCAAAACCGGAATGGCGGAATAGGTCATGCCGATCGGGCAGCAAATTCCGTTCTCGGCCTGGTTCCACAGGTAGGACAAAGCCGCGCGGGCAACCTGCGCGCCCCGACGCTCGGCGGTCCAACCCAGCGCGTGGGTCTCCTGCCCGATCGCGAGCGTCATCAGCTCGTGCCACGCCGGGTGAAAATCGATGCCGTCGATCCGGTTGCCGAAGCGGTCGTGCGTTCGCAGCTCAGGCAAGTAGCGGTTGGCTTGCCGTGCCAGCTCCTGCACGCGCGCGGAGCCGACCGTTCGTCCGGTCTCGTGGAGGCGTTGCTCGGCCCAGTCTGCGCCGAAGGCCTTTGTCACCGACCGCAGTGCCGGATCGGTGTCATAGACATCGTAATCGGCCAGCGCCGGCGGCTGGTTCAGCACGTCGTGGGTCGCGTAGCCGTACGAGTCATCGGTCGTCATAGCCGGGCTTTCCTTGCTGAAAATCCTCGCATACGCGGAGAAAGCTTTCCACCTCCTCGTCCTGTGTTGCGAACGAAGTGACGAGCCGCGCCAGAACCTGGTCGGCGCCGATACGGAGCGTCTCGCTTGGCCGCAGATAATAGTTGGCGCCGGCGGCCTTGAGCCGCGCGTTGAGCGCGCGCGGTAACAGCACGAAGACGAGGTTGGCCTCAACCGGCCAGACCGGAGGAAGGCCGAGCGCTTGCAGTCTTTGCGCCAGCCGATCGGCCATGGCGTTGGCGTGGCGCGCGAGCGTGAGCCACAGATCGTCGGCGAGATAGGCTCCGAATTGCGCGGCGAGGAAGCGGTGCTTCGAGAGCAAATGACCGCCGCGCTTGCGGCGCTCCGCCATGAAGGCCGCGCGGGCCGGATCGAACACCACGACGGCCTCAGCGGCGAGCGCGCCGCCTTTGGTGGCGCCGAATGAGAGCACATCGACGCCTGATTGCCAGGTCAGTTGCGCCGGCGTCGCATTGAGGCGGACCAGCGCGTTGGCGAAACGCGCGCCATCCATGTGCACCGCGAGCGAGCGGCGCTGCGCGATCGCGGCAAGCGCTGCGATCTCGTCGGGCCGATAGATCGTGCCGGCTTCGCTCGCCTGAGTCAGCGAGAGCGCTGCCGGGATCATCTGGTGCGGCGCGAGATCGCCGTAGCCGGCCAGCGCCTTTTCCAGCGTGTCCGGTGCGATCTTGCCGGCATCGCCGGGCAGGCCCGCGAGTTTTAGGCCGCCGCCGAAAAATTCCGGCGCGCCGCACTCGTCGGTCGCGATGTGAGATTCGACATGGCAGAACACGACGCCCCAGGGCGGCGTAATTTGCGCCAGCGCCAGCGCGTTCGACGCGGTGCCGGTGGAGACCAGGGACACCGCGACATCGCGCTCGAAAATTTCCGCCAAACGCCGCTCGACGTTCTGCGTCCAATCGTCATCGCCGTAACCGCGAGCGTAGCCGTGGTTGGCCTGCGCGATGGTGTCAAGAATGGCCGGCGCCACCGGCGCCGTGTTATCGCTGGCGAAATTCACGTCGCGTAAAAGCCGCTGAAGGATCAGATCGCTCGCGTCACGGTACCGACAAGCGGGGTTGGTTTCGAGGGGGATACTTCGAAATTGAGTTGGCTGGCTCGTTTGGTGGCCGCATGTGAAGCCGGCGCGAGTGGACCATTGCGCCCGCGCGCATCCCGTGGTCCACTTGCCGCGCAGGACGTTGCGAAAAATCCGAGCCGAAAGGCGCAGCACGGCGCCTTCACCGCCCGCGGGGAGCGGTGCGCACTTGTGTTTGCGCCCGGAATTTGCCATGTTCAGCATAGGACAGTAATGCTGTCCTAATTGGTGGTCAGAGCGCGCGCGCCCCCTCCATACCCTCCGCCCGCACCCGGGGGAGAAAAAGGCGGGGACAGAATGCGCGGGGGCCAGCCGCCGAAGGCGAGGGCGCGTCGGACGGTGGCACAAAGCAGCCAAGGCCGGCTAGCGGCACGAAGGTTGCCTCCAAGAACAAGCGGTTCGCCCTCGGGCGCAACTCTCGCTGCTTCGTTTGCGGCAGCAGGAGCCGGCGCGAGGAACGAAACCTTCGCGGGCCGATCGCGGCGCCGCCGGGGAGCGCGAGAATGACGATGGGCGCGCAAGCGTTCGGTCTGTTCGATCCGGCGCAGGAAAAAGATTCCTGCGGAGTCGGCTTTATTGCCGATATCAAGGGCCGCAAGTCGCACAAGATCGTCGAGGATGGGCTGACCATCCTGGTCAATCTCGAGCATCGCGGTGCGGTCGGCGCCGATCCGCGCGCCGGCGATGGCGCCGGCATTCTGGTGCAGACGCCGCATAAATTTTTCACCAAGAAGGCCGCTGAACTCGGCTTTCGCTTGCCGCCGCCCGGCCATTATGCCGTTGGCGCGCTGTTTTTGCCGCACGACAAGGAATGGCGGCAGGAGATCATGGACAGTTACGCGGCGGTTGCCGCACAGGAAGGCATGACGCTGATCGGCTGGCGCGACGTGCCGACCGACAATTCGACGCTCGGCGAATCGGTCAAGCCGACCGAGCCGTTTCACATGCAGGTCTTTCTCGGGCGCGGACGGAACATCAAATCGGAGGACGACTTCGAGCGCCGGCTTTACATCCTGCGCAAGACCATCTCGCAGCAGCTTTACACCACGCGCGAGCGGCAGACGTCGCACTATTACCCGGTGTCGATCTCCTGCCGGACCCTGATCTACAAGGGCATGTTCCTCGCCGACCAGCTCGGCACCTATTACCCCGATCTGCACGATCCGGATTTCGAGAGCGCAATCGCGCTGGTGCATCAGCGCTTTTCCACCAACACCTTCCCGGCGTGGTCGCTGGCGCATCCCTACCGCATGGTCGCGCACAACGGCGAAATCAACACGCTGCGCGGCAACAACAACTGGATGGCGGCGCGACAGGCTTCGGTATCGTCGCCGAAGTTCGGCGATGACATCAAGAAACTCTGGCCGATCTCCTACGAAGGCCAGTACGACACCGCCTGCTTCGACAACGCGCTCGAATTCCTCACCATGGGCGGCTATCCGCTCGCGCACGCGATGATGATGCTGATTCCGGAAGCGTGGGCCGGTAATCCGCTGATGAACGAGGAGCGCCGCGACTTCTATGAATACAATGCCGCGCTGATGGAGCCATGGGACGGCCCGGCGGCGATCGCGTTCACCAACGGCCGGCAGATCGGCGCCACGCTTGACCGCAATGGGCTCCGTCCGGCGCGCTACATCGTCACCCGCGACGACCGCATCATCATGGCTTCGGAAGTCGGCGTGCTGCCAATTCCCGAGGAGGACATCGTCACCAAATGGCGGCTGCAGCCGGGCAAGATGCTGCTGGTTGACCTTGAGGAAGGCCGGCTCATTCCCGACGAAGAGCTGAAAAGCACGCTGGCGAGGAGCCACCCTTACCGGGAATGGCTCGAACGCACGCAGATCGTGCTTGAGGACCTGCCCTCGGCCTCCGAAGCGGCGCCGATCTCGAACCTTGCTCTGCTCGATCGCCAGCAGGCGTTCGGTTATACCCAGGAGGATCTGAAAATCCTGATGACACCGATGGCGACGACCGGCGAAGAGGCAGTCGGATCCATGGGCAATGACACGCCGATCTCCGCGCTGTCGGAAAAGCCGAAGCTGCTGTTCACCTACTTCAAACAGAACTTCGCCCAGGTCACCAATCCGCCGATCGACCCGATCCGCGAGGAACTGGTCATGAGTCTGGTCTCGATCATCGGGCCGCGGCCGAACCTGTTCGACCTCGAAGGCACCTCGAAGACCAAGCGCCTGGAAGTCCATCAGCCGATCCTGACCAACGCGAATTTGGAAAAAATCCGTGCCATCGCCGAGGTCGGCCACGATCATTTCAAGTCGATCACGCTCGACACCACTTGGCCGGCCGAGACCGGCGGCCCCGGCATGGAAGACGCCATTTCGGCGCTGTGCAGCCAGGCGGACGCGGCCGTACGGGACGGCATCAACATCATCATTCTTTCGGATCGCCGCGCCGGCGCCGACCGCATTCCGATTCCGTCGCTGCTGGCCTGCGCAGCCGTGCACCATCATCTGATCCGCGTCGGTTTGCGCACGTCGGTCGGGCTGGTCGTGGAATCCGGTGAGCCGCGCGAGGTTCACCATTTTGCCTGCCTTGCCGGCTACGGCGCCGAGGCGATCAATCCGTATCTCGCCTTCGAAACCATCGTGGCGATGAAGGACCAGCTGCCGCAGAAGCTCGACGATAAGGAAATCATCAAGCGCTACATCAAGTCGATCGACAAGGGACTGCTCAAGGTGATGTCGAAGATGGGCATCTCCACCTATCAGTCCTATTGCGGCGCGCAGATTTTCGATGCGGTCGGTTTGCGAACCGAATTCGTCGCCAAATACTTTACCGGCACGGCCACGCGGATCGAAGGCGTCGGCGTCGATGAAATCGCCGAAGAGACCGTGCGCCGACACCGCGATGCATTCTCGGACGCGCAGGTCTACCGCGCCATGCTCGACGTCGGCGGCGAATATGCCTTCCGGGTGCGCGGCGAAGACCACGTCTGGAACGCCGCGACGGTCTCGGCGTTGCAGCACGCGGTGCGCGGCAATTCCCGCGAAAAATACCGGCACTACGCCGAGATCATCAACGAGCAGTCAGAGCGGCTCTACACCATCCGCGGCTTGTTCCGCCTCAAGTCAGCAGGCGACGACGGCCGTGAGGCTGTGGCAACTGAGGAAGTCGAGCCGGCGGTGGAAATCGTCAAGCGCTTCGCCACCGGCGCGATGTCATACGGCTCGATCTCGCGCGAGGCGCACACCACGCTCGCCATCGCCATGAACCGGATCGGCGGCAAGTCGAATACCGG
>JBAUGC010000340.1:0-6624 GCA_049679485.1 Xanthobacteraceae bacterium | reverse complement strand
CAGCCGCTGCATGCGCGCCGGCCAATCGACGCGGATCATGCCGGCCTCGAACGCGGAGCCGGGAAGTTTCAGGCCGGCCGCGCGCAACGCCGCGATCGCCGCGCCGGCATTCTCGAATTGATGGCGCCCGTAAAGCTTCGGCGCCGGCAGGTCTAGGAGCCCTTCGCCGTCCTGATAGACGAGCCGTCCGCGCTCTTCGGTCGCCGTCCAATCCTCGCCGGCAATGCGCAGCGGCGCCTTGACGCGCGCAGCCTGGCGTTCGATCACCACCAGCGCTTCGGCGACCTGGCTCGCGATCACCGCCGGCACGCCGCATTTGAGGATCCCGGCCTTTTCGGCGGCGATGGCGCCGATCGTGTCGCCGAGGAACTCACGATGGTCGAGCGACAGCCGCGTGATCACGCTGGCGATCGGTTTTTTGACCACGTTGGTGGCGTCGAGCCGGCCGCCGAGCCCGACTTCAAGGAGCAGCACATCGGCGGGATGGCGGGAGAACAGCAGAAATGCCGCGGCGGTCTCGATCTCGAACACGGTGATCGGCGCTTCGCCGTTTTTGGCCTCGCATTCGGCAAGGCCGCCGGCGAGCTCGTCGTCCGCGACGAACTTGCCGCCGCCCGTGCGCGCAAGACGGAAACGTTCGTTGAGGCGGACCAGAGCGGGCGAGGTGTAGACGTGGACGCGCTGATCGGCCGCCTCCAGGATCGCGCGCATGAACGCGATAGTTGAGCCTTTGCCGTTGGTGCCGGCGACGTGAATGAGCGGAGGCAGACGCCGTTCGGGATGACCCAGCGCCGCCAGAAGCCGTTCGATTCGCGCGAGCGACAGATCAATGCGTGTGGGATGCAGCGCCAGCAATCGCGCGTGGATGGTCCCCCACCCTTCCCTCCCCCGCGCGCGGGGGAGGGAAGGGTGGGAGTCGCCGGAACCCGGCGTGCTCACGCCGGCGCCGGCAGGCTAAAGCGCGGCTTCCCCGGGCCGGCCGGCGCCTTCAGCAACAACCGGCAAAGCCGCGCAATGGTCGCCCGCAAATTGTGGCGATGCACGACCATGTCGACCATGCCGTGGGCAAGAAGGTATTCGGATTTCTGAAAGCCCTCCGGCAGCTTTTCGCGGATCGTCTGCTCGATGACGCGCGGGCCGGCGAAACCGATCAGCGCGCCCGGCTCGGCGATCTGCAGGTCGCCGAGCATGGCGTAAGAGGCGGTGACGCCGCCGGTCGTCGGATTGGTGAGAACGACGATGTAGGGCTTGCGGGTCTCCTGCAGCTTTTGCACCGCGATCGTGGTGCGTGGCATTTGCATCAAGGACAGAATGCCTTCTTGCATGCGCGCGCCGCCGGAAGCTGCAAACAACACGAACGGGCAGCCTTTCTCCACCGCGGTGTCGAGACCCTTGATGATGGCCTCGCCGGCCGCCATGCCGAGCGAGCCGCCCATGAAATCGAAATCCTGCACCGCCAATACGACCGCAAGACCGTCGAGCTTGCCGTAGCCAAGCTTCACCGCGTCATTGAGCCCGGTTTTGCTGCGCGCGTCCTTGAGGCGATCGGCGTAGCGGCGCTCGTCGCGAAATCGCAGCGGATCCGACGGTACCTCGGGGAGGGCGATATCGAACCATGTCTCGTTGTCGAACATCGACTTCAGGCGAACGGCTGCGCTCATGCGCATGTGATAGTTGGAGCCGGGGATGACAAACTGGTTCGCCTCAACGTCCTTGTAGAATACCAGCTGGCCGGTCTCCGGACATTTGATCCAGAGATTCTCCGGCACTTCGCGCCGCAATATGCCGCGGATTTTCGGACGTACGACGTTGGAGATCCAGTTCATGTGGTTTCTTTAGACCTGAAAGTCGGCATTTTTTTGCGCGTCTATACCGCATCTTGCCGCGATGCAGCTACGTTTGTCCGTTGGTTTCGCACATCCCGCCACGCTTGTCTGGAATGGGCGGCAAAGTTTGCTATTCTGTTGCGTCATCTTCCTCACCGATGTGGGGCGTCGGTGCCATCATTCCAAGCGACAGGTTAGCCTAAATGCGCAGTGGGTATTTGCTAGTAGTGGGAGCGCTGGTGCTGGCGCTGGCCGGTTGCGGCCCGGCTCCAAAGGGCGATCCGGGCCCGCCCGGGCCGGCTGGGCCAAAAGGTGATCCCGGATTGCCCGGTGCAACGGGTCCGGTCGGTCCGCCCGGCCCGCCGGGGCCTCCAGGGTCGCAGGGGCCGCCGAGTCCGACCATTCGCGTGATACGATCCGATTGCTTGGCCGGATATTGCTCGGTGACGTGCCGCGGCGACGAAGTTCTCGTCAGCGCCTATTGCGGACCGTCGCGAAGTCCCGCCACGTTTCTGGGCGAACGTCAGGCATCGTGCGGCATCGACGCGACTGCGGCCAATAAGCCGCTGGTTGCGGTCTGCGCCGCGGCGCCGCCGCAGTAACGCAAGACGCCGTCAGTGTGCCACCAGGCCGACGCCGGCCGCTACGAATGCGGCCGCGACGCCCTTCTGCGCCAGGTCGCGCCGTGACAGTGACTCGTTCGACAGGCGCGGAAAGAACGCACTGAGCGCGACACCGAAGGCGAAGACGAACAAAGTGGTGGTCGAGCCGATGGCCTGCACCAGGCTCAATGGCGCCAGCATCAGCGCATAGCGGCTTCCGAGTGCACCGCCGAGATTGATCAATTCATTCGAGCCGTTGATTGTCAGCAGCGCGGTCCTATTGGCGCGCAGCATAGCGACGAGCTGCCGGCGAAAATGGCGATCGTCAGGAGGGCGATGCCGAAGACGGCCTCGCCGATGAACATCCAGAATGTCGTGGTCCAGAACGCTACTTCAATCGCAAAGATCTTGAAGATCAGCCCCGAAAGCGCCGCAGCCAATCCGCAGGCAAGCATCAACAGCGCCAGCCGCAGCTTGAACGTCTGGACGCCGCCGCGAAGGCGCACTGAAACGAACAATGTTCCCACAACGATCAGCGCACCGCCAGCCATTTGCCGGAGCGACAGCGTTTCGCCAAGAACGAAATAACCCAGCACGTAGCCGAACAGCGGCACCGATTGGAAGAATGGCGCCACCACAGAAGCCTCTTCGAATTGCAGAGCCCGCAAATAAAACAGCATGGCTCCCATGTAGAGAATGCCGGAAAGCACGATCAGCGCGATACTGCCGCGGTCGATGCTGGCG
Source organism: Xanthobacteraceae bacterium (assembly GCA_049679485.1). Taxonomy (GTDB): domain Bacteria; phylum Pseudomonadota; class Alphaproteobacteria; order Rhizobiales; family Xanthobacteraceae; genus BOG-931. Next base: position 3,452 of record JBAUGC010000340.1, on the reverse strand, counting down.
AATGCAGGTTCGAAATAGGCGATAAACGGCAACGTCAAAATGCCAATGAATGCAGTGAACAGTAGCAGCAGCGCGACGTCGCTGTGCTTGAAGAACCGCTCGACCAGATATTTGTCCAGATGCGTAGAAATGGCCCACAGCACCGGGCCGGAAAACGCGAAGACGAGCCAAGACATCGTTCATCTTTCAAAGGATCGTTGAGGGGACCGCAAACTGTTTCGGTCGAAATCATTCGCTGAAAGTTCCACGCGCAAACTCTGCCGCCGCAGGCGGCAAACTGCAAATCCGGGACATGAAGCCGCGGTTTTTGGCCCTCGTGACGCCCACCGGGAGACTCAATTCTGCCCTGCTGGCCGATAGAGTTCGGGGGCGGGCGACCGCGACCGGAACTTCGGCGTTAATCATGCCGGTAAGACCGGGGTAACGAAGGCGGGCGCAGTGTCGTATGGGCTGCAAGCGCGAAACGAAGCGTTCGGTAGCCTTGGGAAGGCGTGATGAAGCGGGTTGTGGCCGGATGTCTGGCGGTGGGTGCGCTCGTGACCGCGCATTGCGCGGTTGCGGCCGACTTGTCGCTCGCTCCGCTCTACAAAGCGCCCCCGATGCAGCCGCCGCAGCCTTACGACTGGAGCGGCTTTTATTTCGGCGCCAATGGCGGCGGCGGTTGGGGCCACTCGTGGTGGAACTCCAACACGACCGGGATCAATCTGGCCGGAGCGCAAGCCGGCGGCACCGCCGGTTATAATTTCCAGATCGGCAGAGCCGTGCTCGGCGTCGAAGGCGACGTGGACTGGTCCGGCTTGAACGGCAGCAGCATGTCCCCGGGCTGCCCCGCCGGCTGCAGCACGAGCGACAGTTGGCTTTCGACCGTGCGCGGCCGTGTCGGTTATGCGTTTGACCGCTTCATGCCTTACGTCACCGGCGGCCTCGCGGTCGGCGACATTCGTGCCGCCGCACCGGGCTTCGCCAGCGGCAATCCGACCAATCCCGGCTGGACGGTTGGTGCCGGCCTTGAAATCGCGCTGCCCGGCAACTGGAGCGCCAAGGCGGAATATCTGCGCGTCGATCTTGGCAGCTTCAATTGCACCGGCTGTGGCGCCTTGCCGCCAGACAATGTGTCGCTGCAGGAGAACGTCTTTCGAGCCGGCGTGAACTATCACTTCGGCTGGGGCAAATAGCTAAACTTCATACGCGCCGTGACCGCGTCGCGCCTGATGTTCTCCGTCGCAACGAAATCTTTATCCTAATAAAGAATGACGCTTGGTCCGTTGCCTGCGCGAAAGTCATCGCCCGACAGGCGGCGTGCAACGAACGCGTACAATTTTAAGCAAAGCTGCAATAAGAGCTCAGGATTGGGGTGGTACCAACACGTGTGCCCGCTTGCGACGCGCGCTGGGGAGTCTGCGTGCCCACTCTTCCTGCTTCACACTTTGTCATCGACCTGCCAACGCTGTTTATCATCACCGTCTTTCTGTCGGTGACGGGCGGTCTGCTGCTGCTCTTTGCCTGGCTGCAAAACCGCCGCACGACGGCGCTGGCGCTCTGGGGCACGGGTTATCTGTTCGGCGCTTCGGCGGCGGCATTGCTCGGATCGTCCGGCCTGATGCCGAATTGGTGGTCGGTCTGCATTGCCAACACGTTCATGTGTGTCGCGTACGGCATGATGTGGGCCGGCGCGCGCTCGTTTGAAGGCCGGCGCGTCCATATCCTGCTGATCGGCTTGGGCGCAGCGATCTGGATTGCCGCGTTTCAGTTCGAGGACTTTGCCGGCTCGCTGCCGGCACGCGTGCAGCTCGTCTCAGCAATTATGGGCTCCTATGCGCTCTTGAGTGCCCGTGAGCTTTGGTATGCGCGCGACCGCGAACTGATCTCACGGTGGCCGACACTGGCGCTCGTTGTCACCCAGGCCGGTTTTCTTCTGGTGCGCATACCGTTCGCGGGTACGTTGGCGACCTCGACCGCCACCGGTCACCCGCACGGCACGATCGTCACGGTGGTGGCTTTTCAGGCGCTGTTTGCAACGTTCTGCCTGCCGTTCCTGCGCGTCGCCATGTCAAAGGAGCGCGCCGAATTGGAGCAACGGCGGGCGGCGCTGACAGATTCGCTGACCGGCGTCGCCAATCGCCGCGCCTTCCTCGATCGCGGCGTGCCGCTGCTCGAGGAAGTGTTTGTCGATCGCAGGTCCGCCGCGCTGTTGTTGTTCGATCTCGATCGTTTCAAGGACGTCAACGATACCGGCGGACATCAGGCCGGCGACCGCGTGCTCAAGGCTTTCTGCGAACTGATCGTCACCTCGATCACGCCGCGCGATCTGTTCGGCCGCCTTGGCGGCGAGGAATTCGCCTGCCTGTTGGCGGACGTTTCCATGGCGCAGGCGCTGCAAATCGCGGACCGGCTGCGCCGCGAATTCGCGGAGATGCAGTTTCCGGGGCTGGAAATAAACGCCACAGTCAGCGTCGGCGTTGCCATGGCAAGCGAAGCCGGACGCAGTCTGCCGGCGTTGCTGGCGACGGCGGACCGGGCGCTCTATCGCGCCAAGGCCGACGGGCGCAATCGCGTTGCTTCAGCGCCGTTGGTGCTGGTCGACAGGAAAGGCGATGGTTCGCGGCGGCTCGCGGAAAGGCTCAATATCATCACCGCGCCCATAGCAGGATAAAGTCGAAAGTCGCGTCAGTCGTGACGCGCCGATTGCCTCAATGCAGGTGCACGAGGCTCGACAGATGCGCCTGCAGGTAATTCGCGCTCATGCCCGGCAGCGTGATGCTGTCGTGATGGCCGAGCGCGATCACGGCATCGCCCTGGACGTCCGTCGTGATGTGCGAAGCCAGTCGCTGGACCGACTCGATGTTGGCGAAGTGGTCGAGCTCGATGGTGTCGGTCTTCGCATTTAAGTTGGTCACTGTCTCGGCGCCCATGCCGGGATGGAAGACGAAGGTGTCGTTGTCAGGCGAAACGGAGGCGCCGGAGGACTTGGCTGGCGGATCGAAGATGTCGGTCCCGCCGCTGCCGTCCGACGCAAATTGGAAGGTTCCGGTGAAGCCGACAAAGGACAACGACGCGGAGTTGGTTCCGTCCGTCACTGACAGAACGCCCGTTGTGGAATCGTAATTCTCCGAGAAAGCAGGGGAATTGTAATTGATTCTCGCTAGATTGATGACGTCCGAGTCACTTGCATTGGGGGCCGTTCCGGTAAATCCGGCGATTTCGCCGGTCAATGTCGAAGGTTGCCCGAGGTCGAGCGTGCCGGTGTGTCCTTCGAAGACCACCGCATTTGTCGAAGTGCCTCCGAGTTCCAAAGTTGCGCCACGGCCGATCTCAAGATTTCCGGTTCCGGTGAGATTGCCGGTTATCGTCGATGCAGTGCTTGCCGCCGCGACGATGGCCCCATTGTTGTCGATTGTGCCACCGTCGAGCGTAGCGCCGTTGAGCGTGACCGTGTCGTCGATGGTCAGGGT
>JBAUGC010000339.1:0-7654 GCA_049679485.1 Xanthobacteraceae bacterium | reverse complement strand
GGCCATGGCGCAGCGGTGCGCGACGCTGAATTCTGCCGCGACGGGCTTGGCCAGACATTCGGTGCGGCCGGGTCAGACTGTGCCGATGAAGTAGAAACAGATGCCGTAGAAAAATCGGCTGATCGATTACCGGCCGGAAGAGTTACAGGCACGTCGGCGGAGTTTACCGACATCGGCGCAGGCGAGGCATCAGTGAACCTCGTTGCATTTGCCGGCATGTTGGGGTCACTCGCCAACTGATCCTTTGGCGAAGCGGACGGGTCACGCGCATCCGTCGCTGTCGCCCTTGCTTCGACTGTCATCGGCGAAGCGGCCGACGGCTGAGCCCGTTCAGCCGGCGGCGACGACCGGTCGCTCGCTTCCGGCCCCGCGTTGGCGTTGCCGGTGATGGTCGCCGTAAGTTGGCGGATCGAAGGAATCTGCAGGGCGCCGACATGGACGCGCACGAAGGTAGTGACGCTCTGCCATAGCGACCAATCGCCGGCAGTTCCACTCGCGGCGGTGCTCTCTTGTTGCTCGTTTACGCTGGTCGCGAGCTGGCGAAAGGAGGGAACCTTCGGCGGTCCAACATAAGTCCGGACAAGCCCGGTGACAGTCCACAAGGCCACCGGCACGGCGGTCAGCACCGCCACGACTATGATGATCCGCCGCAACACCACGTGGGGCCGGACATGGTCGTCGTAGTCACGCATGACATCCGCCTCTCTCGTCTCGTTTCGGGCGGGACGTTGTTGCTTAGTTGCGCATGCTGCTTTCCGAAACTTCCGCAACCACCCGGATCACCCCGGTGCGGGACTTTTCGGATCATGCGTGCGAGCCGTCCTTCTTCAGTTTCTCCGCAATTCTTGCCGCGAAATAAGTCAAAACTCCGTCGGCGCCGGCGCGTTTGAAGGCGATCAAGCTTTCCGTCATCGCCTTGTCCCCGTCGAGCCACCCGTTCCCCGCGGCGGCCATGATCATCGCATATTCGCCGGACACTTGGTAGGCAAAGGTAGGCATGCCGAAAGTCTCTTTGACCCGCGCCAGGACGTCGAGATACGGCAGGCCCGGTTTGACCATGACCATATCGGCGCCTTCGGCGATATCGAGCTCGACCTCGCGCAGGGCTTCGTCGCTGTTCGCCGGGTCCATTTGATAGGTGCGTTTGTCGCCGGCAAGCGTCGCGCTCGAGCCGACGGCGTCGCGGAACGGGCCGTAAAAGGCCGAAGCGTATTTGGCCGCATAGGCCATGATCTGAACGTCGTGATAGCCCGCTGCATCGAGGCCCTGGCGGATCGCACCGACGCGGCCGTCCATCATGTCGGAGGGGGCGATGATGTCGCAGCCGGCCTCGACCTGAACGAGCGCCTGGCGGACGAGAACCGCGACAGTCTCGTCGTTGAGGATGACGCCGTCGCGGAGCAGGCCGTCATGGCCGTGGCTGGTATAAGGGTCGAGCGCCACGTCGCAAAGAACGCCGACGTCCGGCACCTCTTTTTTGATGGCGCGGATCGCCTGGCAGACGAGGTTTTCTGCGTTGAGCGCTTCGGAGCCGGTTTCGTCGCGTTTGCCCGGTTCGGTATAGGGGAAGAGCGCAATGCACGGGATGGTGAGTTTCGCCGCGCGCATCGCGGCTCTCACCGCTTCGTCGACCGAGAGACGCTCGACGTCGGGCATCGAGCCGACGGGCGCCCGCACCTTGGTGCCCTCGACCAGAAACAGCGGCCAAATCAAATCGTCGGTCGTGAGGACGTGCTCGCGCACCATGCGTCGCGCCCATTCGGCGCGGCGGTTACGGCGCGGGCGTATCGACAAATCGAGGCGCCCGGGGAGCTCCTCCGCCTCGACCGCGGAGGGGCGCATGCGGTCGAATGGGCGGCCGAATTTGATCGCCATGGCGGCGCTCCAAGGAGGGAGTCGTCTCTTTCTACCCGTTCCAGGCTTCACCCGCCACTGCCGCGCCGGTGGATTGACTAAGGCCGGTCGCGGATGCCAAAGGCCGCCCTGCCATGAGTGATCAATCGAAGAACCGACCGACCCGGCCAAGCGACATGCTCGAACCCGTCCAGGCCGGCGGCGTAAACGCTCCCGGATCGTGGGCAGAATATCTGGTGCTGTTTCTACGGGTCATGGCGGTCCTTTCCCTGATCAAGGGTCTCTACCACTGGGGTCAGGTGTGCGGCATCGGTGCCACCGCCGACGGCGGCTTCGAGGCGCGCACGATCGCTTGGCGGACGGCGACGGTGTTCTTCGCGGTCATCGATCTCGTTGCCGCGGTCGGGCTATGGCTCGCAGCGCCCTGGGGCGCGGTGGTGTGGCTGACGTCGGCCGTGTCCATGGCCGTGGTGGAATTGTTCTTCCCGCAGGTTTTCGGCGGCAGCGTCTTGATCGTTTTCTTTGAAGCGGCGCTGCTGGTCATTTATCTGTGGCTCGCGATCCAAGCCGCGCGCGAGCGGCCGGTGTGACCGAAGGAAAATTCATGCCGCAGCTCAGCGCCATCGTGATCACCAAGAACGAGGCGGCGAACATCGGCGAATGCCTGGATAGCCTCGCGTTCTGCGATGAGCTTATCGTGGTCGATTGCGGCAGCACCGACGCGACCATGGAGATCGCGCGGGCGAAGGGTGCCCGCGTTGAGTTTCACGAATGGCGGGGTTTTGGCCCGCAGAAAAACTATGCGCTTTCGCTCGCCACAAAGCCCTGGGTGCTCAACCTCGATGCCGACGAACGGGTCACCGCTGAACTCGCTGCGGCGATCAAGCAGGCGATTGCCGAAGACAGCGCTGACGGCTGGGAGTTTCCGCGGCTTTCGAATTTTTGCGGCCGGCAAATCTACCATTCAGGCTGGTATCCCGACTACGTGCTGCGGCTGTTTCGGCGCGGCAAAGGCCACTTCGATAATGTCATCGTCCACGAGCGCGTGATCTGTACGGGAGTGGTGAAACGGCTTCGCCCGCCGCTCATTCACTTTGCCATGCCAAGACTCGAAGATGCGCTGTCGCGGATTGACCGTTATTCGACGGCAAAGGCGCAAATGCTAGTCGAGGCAGGACGGAAGGTGACATTCATGACCGGTATTGGTCATGGGCTGTTCGCATTCCTGCGAGCCTACATCCTGCGCGCTGGATTTCTCGACGGCAGAGAAGGGTTCTTGCTCGCGGTCGTCAACGCCGAGCACAGCTATTATCCCTACATGAAGGCGTGGCTTTTAACACGCAAGTGCAATCAGATCACCAGCCGCCGGAATGCGCCTTGACGGTACTTATTCCGGGTTGTTTGTGCAGAATGCTCTCCGCCCGTCCAATCACTGCCTGCGCGGAGACATCCTTCATGCAGGCGTGATTGTTGGGGCAGCGGCTGAGCTGCCGCAGATAGCAGGGCGCGCAGTCGATACTCGCCTGCAACACGGCGCCGGGCCGGCCGTAAGGACCGATCCAGACCGGATCGGTCGGCCCGAACACACTCACCACCGGGCGGTCGACGGCGACGGCGAGGTGCATCGGCCCGGAATCGTTGGTGATGCTGATGGTCGAGCGCCGGATCAGCGCAGCAAGCTCGGTGAGCGTGGTTTCGCCGGCGAGGTTGATCGCCCCCGGAGCAAGCCGTGCGACCTCGTCACAAGCGGCGCGCTCGCGCGCGGCGCCGATCAATGTCACGGCGAAGCCTTGTTGGAGAAAATGGCGCGCCACTTCGGCAAAGCCGTCGCTGCGCCACTCCTTGGTTTCCCAGATCGTCCCCGGCGCCAGCACGGCGAGTTTTTTATTCGCCGCGTCGTAATAGTCCATCAGCGCATCGATGCGCTTGATCGCCTCGCCGGGAATCGGAAACGAAAAGTCGGCGGCGCTGTCGTCGAGGCCGAGGAGCGGGCCGACGCTGAGGTAGCGGTCGACCGCATGCAGGTCGAGTGTCGGCACCGGAATATGATGCGTGTAAGCGAGCCAGCTGCCTTCGCGCGCGCCCTGCCACGCATGCTTGCGCGTCTCTTCGGGAAACTTCCGCGGCGAGGCGTCCCAGACGCTCGACCGCGGCCGGTCAAATCCGATCCGCACCGGCGCGCCGCTGGCGATCGTAAATATGGCCGTGCGGAACTGCCCGTGCATGTCGATGACCAGATCGTATCGGGTATTCCGCAGCTGGGAGGCGAGACGCGCGTAGCTGATAAATGGCGTCAGCCGCCAGGGTGTCGACCAGTCTTTGCGGTCAAACTCGATAACATTGCTGATGGCCGGATGGTGGCGGAGGAGTTCGCCGATCGCCGGCGTGACCAGCCAATCCAACTGCGCCGCCGGGTAGCGGCGCCGCAGCTTGTTCAGCACCGGGATGGTGTGAATGACGTCGCCGACGGCCGATAATTTGATCAGCAGAATTTTGCCGAAGTCACGATTGCGCAAGTCGGCCGCAGGCGTGTTCAAAAAATAACTCCTGTCGCGCGACGGCTGTTGGGCGCCCAGAACGTCTTATGGCGCTAGGCGCGGCCCGGTAAGATTTTTTGCAGCACACGCTTGAAGGACGCGGAAGTATGGTGCCGCAACATGGCGATTTGCCGGTTGCCCTGCGACGTGAACCAGTTGAACTGAATGACCCGGCGTTCGCCGCTGAACGGCTCATGGCCGTGCCAGGAATTGTTGCTGCGTTTGAACGCGAGGAGCGTACCCGCAACCGGCGGCACTTCGACAATGATGTCGTTGAGGTTCTTCGCCGAGCGAAGGAGCCGCAGCCGCCCGCCGGCCTCTTCCCAGCTTTCGTTCATGTAGATCAGCACGGTGATGATCTTGCTGGTCGAATCGGTGTGGATCCGGCCGTCGCTTAAATCGCAGCGGCCGCGGACCGTGGTCACGGTCGGCCGCCCTGAAAGGTCGAGGCCGAATTTTTGTTCGAACGCCTCGCGGAATTCATCGCTCTCCAGTTCGTCGAGCAAGTTCTGGAACGCCGGACCGAAGCCGACCTGATCGACCGGGAAACTTCCGGACGACGAAATCCTCGGATAATCCGCGTTGATCGCCGCCAGGCCGTGCGGACCGATGAATCCGGATACGATCAGATGCTGGAACGGCTCCAGCACCAGAGGAGTCGCCCGGAATGCCTCAAGCCGCAGATAATTCGACGTATTTGGCACTTATCTCGCCTTGTTCTTGACCGTTCCGGGAAACTAGCACTCCGCTGCGGCGGGGTAAATTATGGCGCATCTGGACGCAAGATCGCCCAGCCGACATGGACCGTGCCGTTGTCGCGATGAGCGTTCAGATCAAACGGGGTGCCGAGTTCGGCGCCCGGCGCGACCGCGGCTAGGTTTGGCGGTAGCACCCGAGGATTGCTGTCGGTCCAGACGATGACTGCGCCGCGGGCACGCAGATCGTTCAGATCGATCCACGGCGCGCGCTGCGGCAGGCCGTCGATCAAGACCCGCGGCTGCGGGCGCTGTGCCGAATAATGCGCGACATTTCCGCCGTCCCACATCGAAGCGATGATGTAGGCCGGCTTCTGTCCGGTCGCCTGCTCAAAGCGTTGCGTAATCGCGGCCGACAGAAGATCGCCGGGAAAGAACGCCGCGCGATAGCGGTGATCGAAATTCGGCAGCACCAGATAGTCGGCCGCAAACGCAGCGATCGAGAGCACAAACACCGCAGCCCATAGCGCGCCGATTAAGGCGAGCCGCTTATGGTCGAGCGCTGCGGGGGCATGTAGGACGATCCAAAGACCCAGGAACAGCCACAGCGGAAAGCCCCACATCGCTTGCGTGCCGCGGCCGGTGACGAGGCTCAATGCCAAGAGGGTGAGCGCCGGGCCAAACACCAGCAGTGTCACGATGCGGCGATCGAATGCGTCGGCGGCACCGCGGGGCGTGCTCTTTGCCGAAGGCCAAAACAGCGGCGCCGCGATCACAAGCGATGGAACGAGAAAGAACGCTTGTGCCACCACGTATTCGGCGGGATTGCGCAGATGATCGAGCCAGCCGTTTGACGGCGTCGCGCGCGCTTCGGCGTAGCTGAACGGCAGGAAATCGTTCTGGACGAGCCAGATCAGATGCGGCGCCATCACAGCAAGCGCCGCTACCGCGGCCACCCAGGGGCCAGGGGTGACTAGATGGCGGCGCGCGTCGCGGTCGAAAACAAGAAACAGCGCGAACGGCGCTGCCAGCACCACCATGAAATATTTGGCCCACCAGGCAAGCCCGATTGCCACCCCGAGCAAAACCCAGTAGCCGAGTTTGTCGCGGCGCAGCGCGGCGTAAAAGGCAAAACCGGCCAACGCCCACAGCGGCAGTTCGATCACGTTGTGATTGAACTTGGTGGCGCTGGCGGTGAAGTAATGCAGGCCGTCGGCGATCAGGATCGCGACTAGCGCGCCGGTCGCGCCAACCAGCGGTCGCGCGGTCTTCCACACCGCGATGAAGGCGATGATGACGACGACCTGAGACAGCGCATAAAGCGAATCATCGAAGCCGAACACGCGGTACACGGCTTCGGCAATCCACCACGGCAGCGGCGGCAGCTTGTCATATCCGAGCTGCCATTCGCGGCCGTAAACCATGGCCTCGATCACGTCGAGCGGCAAATTGAAGTAGATCAGCGACGGCAGCGCGGTCCAGATCAGCCCGTGGACGACGAGGAAGCCGGCGAAAGCCGTCCGCGGGCGGCGTTCAACCACATCGATCAATCCGGCCATTTTCATTGCGTCATCGGTCCGCAGTCCTGCGCCGCCTTAGATGCACGACAACAAGGCCGACTCAAGTCTGCTCTCCCTCCCCCCTTGTGGGGGAGGGTGGGGAGGTGACTCGTTCGCATCAACGCTTGCACACCCCTCTCGAACCCCAACCCCTAACCCCTCCCCGCAAGGGGGAGGGGAACATGACGACATGCACGGGCCTTGCTATTGAGTTTACGGCTGGGCTGATCAGGCCAGAGGGCGGGCTATGAAGGACATTGTCGACAGGCTCGAAGAACGCCGCGACAGCGCGCGCGGCGGCGGCGGCGAACGGCGCATCGATGCGCAGCATAAGCGCGGCAAGCTCACCGCGCGCGAACGGATCGAACTCCTGATGGACAAGAACTCCTTCGAGGAGTTCGACATGTTCGTCGAGCACCGCTCCTACGAGTTCGGCATGGAGAAGACGAAGATCGCCGGAGACGGCGTCGTCACTGGCTGGGGCACGGTCAACGGCCGCAGCGTCTTCGTCTTCGCCAAGGATTTCACCGTGTTCGGCGGCGCGCTGTCGGAGACGCACGCCCAGAAGATCATCAAGATCCAGGACATGGCGATGAAGGCGCGCGCCCCGATCGTCGGGCTGTTCGACGCCGGCGGTGCCCGCATCCAGGAAGGCGTCGCTGCGCTCGGCGGTTACGGCGAAGTGTTCAAGCGCAACGTGATCGCCTCGGGCGTCATTCCGCAGATTTCCGTGATCATGGGCCCGTGCGCCGGCGGCGACGTCTATTCGCCGGCAATGACCGATTTCATCTTCATGGTGCGCGACACTAGCTACATGTTCGTCACCGGCCCCGACGTGGTCAAAACCGTGACCAACGAGATCGTCACCGCCGAAGAACTCGGCGGCGCCTCGGTGCACGCCACCAAAAGCTCGATCGCCGACGGCGCCTACGACAACGACCTCGAATGCCTATTGCAGATGCGCCGGCTGATCGACTTTCTGCCGGCAAATTTTTCCGCGGGGGTGCCC
>JBAUGC010000338.1:0-9338 GCA_049679485.1 Xanthobacteraceae bacterium | reverse complement strand
TGCTCGACCCAATCGAGCCGGTCGCGCCCAGCAGCGTCACCGAGCGCGGTACCGGCGCCAGTTCCACCCTCGCCAGCGGCTGCTTCTTTCTCATGGTGTTACCATACCAGCAAGCCGCGGGCCGGTGCAGCAGTTCCCGCACGAATAAGGCCGATAAGCAAAGCGGCTACGGCGGCGACGAGGAAGCCGTCGAGGCGGTCCATGAGGCCTCCGTGACCCGGAATGAGGTGGCTTGCGTCCTTGGCCCCAAAACGCCGCTTAACGGCAGACTCGAACAAGTCGCCGGCTTGCGCCAGGACGGATAGCAGCAGCCCCATAACCCCTACGATCCCCAACCTGCCGACACCGCTCGCATAAGCGACCCCGATGCCCGCCGCAACCCCCCCGATCAGCCCCCCTAACGCCCCGGACCAAGTCTTTTTCGGACTGATGCGCGGCCACAACAGTGCACCACCGATCGCCCGTCCACAGAAGTAGGCAAAAATATCAGTTGTCCAGACGGTTGCGAAGAGAAATAAAAGTGCCATCAGACCCCATTCCGGATCGCGCCGTAGCAGAGCAGGCCCGAGCAGCATCGCACCGGCATAGACCACCCCGCCCGCGCCCCAAGCCACGGTCAGTCGATCGGGATGAACGCCGGGCCAAGCCGCAACCGCGAGGCCCGCGAGCACGGTGCCAATCGCGATCATACCCAAGGCCGCCGAAGGCAGGTCGAGGCCGACGAGCAACATGCCCGCCAGCAAGGCCGCCAAGCCCGGTGTCAGAATTCTTGGATCGCGGCTGCCGGCGACAAGCGACGTCCACTCCCAGAGAATGACGCTGGCCGCGGCAGCGCACAGGACGAAAAAGATCCACCCGCCAGCATAGGTACAAGCCAGCACAGCGGGCGCGAGCACCGCCGCCGAGATGACGCGCAGCGTCAAGTTGCTGGCGGCACCTTCGGAGACACGACTTTCGGTGCGGCCATTGCGCTGGTTAGGCTCGTTCACGATCCTGTATTACGATCCGGCACCGGCGGCCAACCCGCCGAAGCGGCGTTCGCGGCGACGATATTCCGCAATCGCACCCTCAAGTGCGGCGCGATCGAAATCGGGCCAATTGATCGGTACGAATACAAGTTCGCTGTAGGCAGCCTGCCACAACAGAAAGTTGGAAAGCCGCTGCTCGCCGCTGGTGCGGATGATCACGTCGGGATCGGGAATATCGGGAGCGTGAAAATAGCTCGCGAGCCGCTCGGGCGTCACGTCATCGGCGGAAAGACGTCCGGCTGCCACTTCGATCGCGAGGCGGCGCGCGGCTTGTGCGATTTCCTGTCGTGCCCCGTAGTTGAAGGCCACGACCAGTGTGAGGCCGGTATTGTTGCGCGTTAGATCTTCAGCCTCCTGCAGAAGCAGGCAGATGTCGCGATCGAGCCCTTCGCGCTCGCCGCTGATGCGCACGCGCACATTGCTCTTGTGCAATTCGGCGAGGTCGTTGCGGATGAAGCGGCGAAGCAGACCCATCAGATCGCTGATTTCAGATAACGGACGCGACCAGTTCTCCGAGCTGAATGAGAATATGGTCAGCACCGAGATGCCGAGATCGCCTGCTGCGCGCACCGTACGGCGCAACGCTTCTACGCCTCGCCGATGGCCTTCGATCCGCGGCAGGCCGCGTGCGGCGGCCCATCGGCCGTTGCCGTCCATGATGATGGCGACGTGCCGGGGCGCGTCGAAGCCGTCGCTGCCCGACGGCAGCGACTCACCCGCGCTGTCTCTCGATCGTGCGGCGTCGCTCAAACTGTCATGATCTCCTTTTCCTTGGCGGCAAGAAGCTTGTCGACCTCCGCGACGGTCGCGTCGGTCGCTTTTTGCACCTCCGCGGAGTGCCGCTCGTGTTCGTCCTCGCTGATCTTGTGGTCCTTCTCAAGCTTCTTGAGAAGGTCGAGGCCATCGCGGCGGACGTGTCGCACTGCGACGCGCGCCGCCTCGGTGTATTTGTGCGCGACCTTCACGATCTCTCGCCGCCGCTCCTCGTTGAGTTCAGGGATTCTCAGCTTTAGGACCTGTCCCTCGCTCGATGGGGTCAAGCCGAGATTGGCGGCGGAAATCGCCTTCTCGACCGCGTGAATCATCGATCGATCCCAAACCTGAACAAGAAGGAGCCGCGGCTCTGGAACATTGATGGTGGCGAGCTGATTGAGCGGCATGTGGCTGCCGTAGGCCTCGACCTGTATATGTTCGAGCAGTCCGGGCGACGCACGCCCGGTCCGCAGCCCTGCAAGCTCCTGCTTGAGCGAGGCAATGGCTCCCGCCATGCGGCGCTTGAGGTCATTCATGTCGAATGTCGTCGTTGCCATGGCGCCCTCCGCAGTCCGACGGTCGCTTTCGTTCGTTTCTCAGCCGACAGTCGTAAAGTGACCCTTTCCCTGCACAACAGTCGCGATTGCCCCGTTCTGCTTGATCGAAAAAACGATGATAGGCATATGGTTCTCCCGGGCAAGTGCGAAGGCCGTCGCATCCATGATTTTGAGATTGCGGTCGAGCGCTTCCTGATGGTCCAGGCGCTCGTAGCGCGTTGCCTTGGGGTCTCGCTTTGGGTCGGCAGTATAGACACCGTCGACATCGGTCGCCTTGAAGACTGCATCGCAGCCCATCTCCGCAGCACGCAAAATGGCCGTGGTGTCGGTGGTAAAATATGGGTTCCCGGTACCGCCGGCGAAGACGATGATGCGGCCATCTTCCAGATGTCGCAGCGCGCGCTGGCGTTCGTACGTTTCGCAGACTTGCGGCATCGCTAAGGCCGACATGGTGCGGGCGCTGGCGCCGGCCCGCTCGATCGCCGCCTCGAGCACCAATCCGTTCATGACGGTCGCCAGCATCCCCATGGCATCTGCGGTGGGCCGCGACAATCCATCCTCGGAAATCTGCGCGCCGCGGAGAATGTTGCCGCCGCCGACCACAACCCCGAGCCCTATTCCCAGCTTATGAGCGGCGACAAGATCCGCGGCAAAGAGCTCGATCGTCGGCTGATGGATGCCGAAGTTTTCCGGGCCGCTCAGCGCCTCGCCGGAGAGCTTGACGATCACGCGCCGGTAATTCGAGTTCGGCATCGCCGAGATGATCCGCCCCTGTTGGATGGGTCAAGCGCAACGAAACCCATCGCTCTCGATATCTGCGGTGGATTTCGCCTCGCTCAACCCACCCTACACGTGATTCGGCGATACACTCGATTCAGTGCGCACCGGCAAGCGCCGCAACTTCACCGCCGAAATCGTCGCTTGGCCGGTCGATGCCCTCGCCAAGCGCATAGCGCACGAAGCCGGTGATCTTGATCGGCGCGCCCACTTTGCTTTCGGCTTCCTTCACCGCCTGGGCCACGCTCTTTTTATCGTCGAAGATGAAGCCCTGATCGAGCAGGCACACCTCCTTGTAGAAGGTCTTGAGGCCCGATTCGACAATCTTCTCGATGACGTTTGCGGGCTTGCCCTGCGCTTTGAATTTCTCGGCAAGCACGTTTCTTTCGCGCTCGACGGTCGTGGCATCGAGTCCTGACGCTTCGATCGCCTGCGGGTTGGCCGAGGCCACGTGCATTGCCACCATGCGGCCGAAGGCTTTCAGCTCATCCGTAGCGCCGGCGGATTCGAGCCCGACAATTACGCCGATCCTGCCAAGTCCGTCGATGACCGAATTGTGCACGTAGCTTGCGACCACGCCATTGCCGACCGACACCGCAGCCGCCCGCCGCAGCGTCATGTTCTCGCCGACCTTGGCGATGGTCTCGTTGATGGCATCGGCAACCGTGCGATCGCCGACACGGCCGACGAGGATTTTATCGACATCGGCGCCGGTGGTCAGCGCGACATCGGCGATCATCTTCACCAAGCCCTGGAACAAATCATTGCGCGCTACGAAGTCGGTTTCCGAATTGACTTCGACAACAATGCCTTTGTTCCCCGCGAGCGCAACGCCGATCAGGCCTTCCGCCGCGACCCGCCCGGCTTTCTTGGCGGCCTTTGCAAGCCCCTTTTTGCGCAGCCAGTCGACCGCGGATTCGAGATCGCCACCGGTTTCCCCGAGCGCTGCCTTGCAGTCCATCATGCCGGCCCCGGTTTTGTCGCGGAGCTCTTTCACCATGCCTGCGGTGATGTTCGCCATTTTCGTTCGATCCTTGTCGTACCCGCATCGTCATTCCGCGGCACGCCTTTAGGCGCGAGCTCGGAATCTATGAACACGGCACTGGGAAATAAGCACTCGGAATTGAAAAATCACGTTCCGCGGTTATGGATTTCGGGCTCGACGCTTCGCGGCGCCCCGGAATGACCGTTCCTGTGGCTCACTCGGCCTCAGTCGCCATCTGCTCCTTGGCGCGTGCGATCCAACTTTCGACGCGGCCGGGAAGCCCGACTTCTTCGCCGATGTTATGGGCGGCAACCGGAGAGAGTTCGGCGATCTGCCACGCGTGGAAGATGCCGAGATCGTTGAGTTGCTTTTCAATCGCCGGCGACACGCCAGGAAACTTCTTCAGATCATCGGCAACGCCACGTGGGCCGGACAGCGGCTGGAAGCCGAGCTTATCGGTCTCGGGCGGCAATTCCTCCACCAACGGTTCGGCCAGCGCGCCGACATCAATTCGCTCGCCTTGTCCGCGGGAGATGCCGTCGATCACCGCTCTCGCGATCAAGTCACAATACAGCGTAATGGCGCGGCTCGCGTCATCATTGCCGGGCACGACGTAGGTGATGCCCTCCGGATCGCAATTGGTGTCGACCACGGCAGCGACCGGCACGTTCAGACGCCGTGCCTCCTTGATCGCGATGTCTTCCTTGTTGGTATCGATCACGAAAACGAGGTCAGGCAATCCACCCATGTCCTTGATCCCGCCGAGTGCGCGGTCGAGTTTGTCGCGCTCGCGCTGCAGCGTCAGCCGCTCTTTCTTGGTGTAACCCTGCGCCTCGTTGGACGAGAGCATTTCGTCAAGCGTCCGCAGCCGCTTGATCGAGTTGGATACGGTCTTCCAGTTGGTCAGCGTGCCGCCGAGCCAGCGCGAATTGACATAATATTGCGCGGACTTTTTGGCCGCTTCGGCGATCGCGTCCTGCGCCTGGCGCTTGGTGCCGACGAACAGGATTCGTCCGCCGCGCGCCACGGTATCGCTCACCGCCTGCAACGCCCGGTGTAGCATCGGCACGGTTTGGGTCAGGTCGATGATGTGGATGTTGTTACGGGTGCCGAAGATGTACTCCGCCATCTTCGGATTCCAGCGATGGGCCTGATGGCCGAAGTGGACGCCAGCCTCTAACAGCTGGCGCATGCTGTAGTCGGGCAGCGCCATATCAGTTCTCCGGTTGATCCGCCGCGGACCGATGAGCCTAACCTTATGGTTGGGCACCGGACGGCTTATACAGCCAAGGTCCGCGTGTGAGATTGGGCGCCTTATATAGGCATATGCCCCGGCGACGCAACTTGAACGTTATCGGCCGGTGAGCCGCCGGCCCGCACCGGTCAATAACCCCTGCGGCGCCGCTTTTTTGCGGCCTTCTTCGCCGCTAGGCGGGCAGCCGCGGCGGCGTCGAAACCCTCCAGCGCTGCCGGCTGATCGTCGGCAGTTGGCTGCGCAGGAGCCGCTCCCGCTTTTGTCCGATCAAGGACGAAGTGGGCATAATCGTCCATATCTCCGGCAAATGGCTTGATCCGACCATCGGCCGTCAGCCACAGCCGGTCGGCCACAAGCTCGATCAGCGAGCGATCGTGGGTGATCAGGATGACCGCCCCTTCGTAATCGTTAAGCGCATCGAGCAGCGCCCGGCGGCTATCGATATCAAGATGGTTGGTCGGCTCGTCGAGGATGAGCAAGTGCGGCGCCGCCATCGCCACGAGATTGAGTAACAGCCGCGCGCGCTCGCCGCCGGAAAGATTGGCGATGGTCGTTTCCTGTTTGTCGAACGATAGGCCGAATTGCGCGAGCCGCGAGCGGCGCGACGACTCGCTGTCGTCCGGACGCTCGCGCCGCAGAATGTCGAGCGGCGTGTCGTCCGGGTCGAGCGCTTCGATCTGGTGTTGGTGAAACCAGCCGACGCGGATGCGCTGCTCGCGCTTCATCTCGCCCATCTGCAGCGGCAGCGCGCCGGCGATCATCTTGGCGAATGTCGACTTGCCCGCACCGTTGACACCCAATAGCCCGATGCGATCGTCGACATCGAGTCGCAGATTGAGATTGCGCAGCACCGGCGCGCCGTTGTAGCCGACCGCCGCGCTCTCAAGCTGGATCAAAGGCGGCGCCAGCGGTCGCGGCGGCGACGGCAGCGTGAATGGCGCTACCCTCTCCTCGACGACTTCCGCAATCGGCTCCAGTTTGGCGAGACGCTTGATGCGCGACTGTGCCTGGGTCGCCTTGCTCGCCTTCGCCCGGAACCGGTCGATGAAGCGTTGCAGGTGAGCACGCTCGGCGTCCTGCTTCGCCTTGGTCGCTGCTTGCAGCCGCGTCTTCTCCGCGCGCCGTGTTTCGAAATCGTTGTAGCCGCCGGTGTAAAGCTCGAGCTTGCCTTGGCTCAGGTGCAAGATGGCATCGACCGAATTGTTCAGAAGCTCGCGGTCGTGGCTGATGATCAAAGCGGTATGCGGATACTTTTTCAGCCGCGCTTCCAGCCAAAGCGCGCCTTCGAGGTCGAGATAGTTGGTCGGCTCGTCCAAGAGGAGCAAGTCAGGCTCGGCGAACAACGCCGCCGCCAGCGCCACACGCATGCGCCAGCCGCCGGAAAATTCCGCCATCGGACGATGAAGGTCCGCTTCGGCAAAGCCAAGGCCGCTGAGGATTTCAGCGGCGCGCGCGGGCGCGCGATCCGCGTCGATCGCGTTCAGCTGCTGGTAAATGTCGGCAAGCTCTTCCGGCTCAGCGGTTTCCAGCGCCGCATTGAGCGCTTCACGTTGCGTATCGGCGGCCAGAATGGTGTCGAGGAGACTCGTCGGCGTCGCCGGATGTTCCTGATCGACCGATCCGATGCGGTACGCCTTCGGCAGCAGAATCTCGCCGCTGAGCGGAACGAGATCCCCGACGATGAGCTTGAACAGGGTCGATTTGCCGATGCCGTTGCGGCCGATCACGCCCACCTTCGTCCCGGACGGTATCGCCACGCTCGCAGAATCGAAGAATCGCCGCCCCCAGGCGTCAAAGATGAGGTTCTCGATCCGAAGCATGCCGCTGGCGCCGAATTGACGATGGAATGTGGTGAAAGGGGCGCTCTCTTACCGCGCCGCGCCTGAGATAGCGAGTGGAGAGATGAATTTCAAACCGCTTGGCGCTCAACTCGCGTCATTGCGAGGAGCACGGCGACAACGCAATGACGATTAACCTTACAGCGCTTCGACCGTCACCACGCCGGTCACCGCCTTGATCGCACCGGCGATCTGCGGCGACACCTTGAAGCGTCCCGGGAGCTTGACTTCGACTTCGTTGCCGTTTTCGAGCATCAGCACCATGCTGACTTCGCCGTCGGCGTGATCGGCGCCGTTGCGCACGGACGGAAGCTTGATCGGCTCTAGTCGCTTGGCCACGCCTTCAATCGGCGCATCATCGCGCAAGAACACACGCAGGCCCTTCTGCATTTTCGCCGCCGCCTGATCGAGCGGCTCGACCGACTGGATGCGGGCGCGCACTTCGTCGCCTTGCACCTCGGCGCTGAGAAACAACAGCACCGCGGATCCCGGCTCAAGCAGATCGCGATATTGCGCCAAGCCCTCCGCGAACAGCACCGCCTCATAGTGGCCGCTTGGATCGGACAGACCGATGATGCCCATTTTGCTGCCGTTTCGGGTGCGCCGTTCGGTGCGGGCGACCACAGTCCCGGCCACGCGGCCGGCGCTGGCGCCTGCCTTCACGGCGCGAGCAAATTCGGACCAGGGTTGCACGCGCAGCCGCTTGAGCGCCGCGGCATAGTCGTCCAGCGGGTGACCGCTGAGGAAGAACCCGATCGCGTCGAATTCCCGCTGCAAACGCTGCGCCGGCAGCCACGGTTCGACCGCAGGCAGAACAAGCCGCTCCGGCGCCGACGGCCCCGCAAACAGCTCCGACTGCCCGAGCACGGCATCCTCGTGCGCCCGTTGCGCGGTGCCGAGAATAGCGTCGACCGCGGCGAATACGCGCGCGCGGTTCGGCTCGGTGGCGTCGAAGGCGCCGGCCGCAACGAGGCTCTCAAGCACGCGCTTATTGATGGCCCGCGGGTTGATCCGGCGGGCGAAGTCGGCGAGATCGGCAAACGGGCGTTCGCCGCGCGCCGCGATGACGCTTTCGACGGCTTGGCGGCCGACGCCGCGCAACGCCGAAAGCGCATAGTGGATGGTGCTGCCGGTCGGTTCGAATTCGAGGCCGGAACGATTGATCGACGGCGGCTCGACCTTGATGCCGAGCCGCTCGGCCTCGGCGCGGAATTCCGCAAGCTTGTCGGTGTTGCCCATATCGAGCGTCATCGAGGCGGCGAGGAACTCCACCGCGTAATTCGCCTTCATGTAGGCGGTCTGATAAGTCAGCAGGGCATAGGGTGCCGAATGCGATTTGTTGAATCCGTACTCGGCAAACTTGGCACAGGTATCAAAGATCGCTTCCGCGTCGTTACGCCCGATGCCGCGCTCGACCGCTCCCGAGATGAAACTGTCGCGTTGCGACGCCATCTCCTTGCGGTCCTTCTTGCCCATCGCGCGCCGCAGGATATCGGCCTTGCCAAGACTGTAGCCCGCGAGGTCGCGCGCAATTTGCTGGACCTGCTCCTGGTAGGTGATGATGCCGTAAGTCGCTCGCAGGATCGGCTCGAGTTTGGGATGCAGATAATCGGTGGGCTCGTGGCCGAGTTTTCGTGCGCAATAGGTCGGGATATTCGCCATCGGGCCCGGCCGGTAGAGCGCCACCAGGACGATCAGGTCCTCGAATCGGTCCGGCCGCATATCGACCAGCGCGCGGCGCATGCCCGCGCTTTCCACCTGGAACACGCCGACCGTCTCGCCACGCGCCAGCATGTCGTAGGTCTGGGTGTCGTCGAGCGGCAAATTGCTCAGATCGAGATCGATGCCGCGGCGCTTGACCAGCTTGACCGCCAAATCGAGCACGGTGAGCGTCTTCAGGCCGAGGAAATCGAACTTCACCAGGCCCGCGGGCTCGACCCATTTCATGTTGAACTGGGTCACCGGCATCAGCGATTTGGGATCGCGGTAGAGCGGCACCAGTTCGGTCAATGGCCGGTCGCCGATGACAATGCCGGCGGCGTGCGTTGAAGCGTGCCGGGTCAGACCTTCCAGCTTCTGCGCGATGTCGAAGGCGCGCCGGGTGACCGGATCGCGATCGCGCTCGGCCTGCAATCGAGGCTCGTC
>JBAUGC010000337.1:0-4969 GCA_049679485.1 Xanthobacteraceae bacterium | reverse complement strand
CATCGCATCTCTGCGGCGGCGCCATCATGGGCGACAACCCTGGCAACAGCGCTCTCAACCGATATCTACAAAGCTGGGACGTTCCTAATTTGTTTGTGCAAGGCGCCACCGCCTTTCCGCAAAATGCCGGCTACAACCCGACCGGCACGGTCGGTGCGCTCGCGTCCTGGTCGGCGAAAGCAATTCGCTCGCAATATCTAAAAAATCCGGGGCCGCTCGTCCATGCATAACCTCGGCTCAATGCGCGCAGCACTTTGCGGTCTGGTGCTGGTGTTGTCGTTCGGCGGCGCCGTCGCAGGCGATATCGACAAACAGGACTTCAAGCAGATCGAGCGCGGTCGATACCTGACGATCGTCGGCGATTGCGCCGCTTGTCATACCTTGCCGGGCAGCGGACGTAATTTCGCCGGCGGGCGTCCGATCGAGACGCCGTTCGGCAGCATCCTGGCGCCCAACATCACACCCGACCAGCAGACCGGCATCGGCGCCTGGACGGACGACGAATTCGTCAACGCTATGCAAAAGGGCACCGGCCGCAACGGGACGCATCTCTACCCGGCTATGCCATACACCTACTACACCAAGATCACGCGCGACGACGCCCTGGCGATCCGCGCTTATCTCGATACCGTGCCGGCCGTGTACAATCCGGTGAACCCGAACCAACTGCCGTTTCCGTTCAACATCCGCGCGTCCATGATCTTTTGGGACCGGCTGTTTTTTACCCCCGGGACATTCCGGCCGGCGGCGGACAAGAGCGAACAATGGAATCGCGGCGCGTATCTGGCCGAAGGTTTGGGCCATTGTGGCCTGTGTCACACGCCGAAGAATTTTCTTGGCGGGGATAAGGCAAGTGAACCGCTGCGCGGTTATGCTCTGCAAGGGTGGTTCGCCTCCGATATCACCAAAGATCCACGCCGGGGCGTTGGCAGCTGGTCGGTCGACGAGATCGCAATCTATCTCAAGACCGGACACAATAGCACCAGCGCAGCGAACGGCCCGATGTCCGAGACGCTGACCCTCTCGACATCGCGTATGACCGACGCTGACCTCAAAGCCATCGCAACTTATCTAAAGGACCAGCCGGGCGGAGATCAAGGCGCGCCACCGCGGCCCGATGAGGGGACCATGAAGATCGGCGCCAAGATTTACGAGGATGAATGCGCTGGTTGTCATACCTCGAATGGCAAGGGTGTGGCCGGTCTGTTTCCGGCGCTGCACGGCTCGGCGGTCGTGCAACAAGATGATCCGACTACGCTGTTGCACGTAGTACTGCGCGGTGCGCGCGGCGTCGGCACCGCCCCGGCGCCGACCGCTGCGGCCATGCCGGCATTCGGCTGGCTACTGAAAGATGACGAAGCCGCCGCCGTCGTCACCTATATCCGCAATGCCTGGGGCAACGCCGCGCCGCCTGTTGGAGCGAGCGAGGTCGGCAAGGCGAGGCTGTCTTTTGTCGAGCGAAGCGATTAGGCCGTTCGTTAGTTTAGTGTCGCCAGCGCGCGCGAAATTCGGGCAGATTGTCGAACTGATCAGTAAGGCCGCGGCTGCCAAATCATCAAATAGAATATGCCGATAACGCCGATGAAGGCCGGCCAACCGAGCCAAAACCAGATGCGAAACAGGCGGCGATATTCGTCAGGCAGCGGCTTTGCATTAACGGCCGCGTCTTGCGCCAAGTTTCGCATCCGGATCTGAATGAAAATCACTGGCAGCCAGCACAGCCCGATCAGCACGTAGAGCACGAGCGAATACACGATCCACGGCTCTTCGAACGGCGACAGCCCGATCGCCGTCGCGAGCGCAAAACCGCTGAGCGGCTGCACCACCACGGACGTGGCGGTAAAAACAAAATCGGCAATCACCACAAAACGCGCGGTCACGGCGATGACGCCGGCATGGCCGGTGCGATGCGCCATCAACATGAAGAAAGCGATTCCCAGACTGGTGCCGAACAATACCGAAGCGCCGATCAGATGCACGAATTTGAAAATGAAGATGAGTTCCATCAGCGATCGTCCAGGATCGCGAGCGTGAATAATGTTGCCAGCATGATCGGGACAGCTGATATCGCGGCGAGCGGCAGGTATCCCAGATGCCACGTTGTCACACAGCAGTGCACGGCGTGCAGAACAGTCAGTGCAAGCAGTCCGATCAGCGACGGTCGCGCCGTGATACGAACAAGCAGACCGACACCAAATACAATCGCAGACGCTCCAAAAATCAGCCCGGGCACAACATAGACCGCAAACAATAAGGAAGAGACTCCGAGCGTGCCGGGCGCTATCCGCCACAGTGAAAGAAACTCAACGAGGCCCGCGCTAATCGCGCTGGCAGCGAGTCCGACAATTGCCAGGGGCTTGAGCAAATAAAGCCGCGCGAACCAGCGATCCTGGACATTGGCCGGCCGCGCGGCGAGCAATTGGTCGAGACTTTTTGGCTGGATGCCGGTTGCCGCCATCCACGGCGCCGGATCGCCGACGATACCGTCGGCGAGTTGCGCGAACGACGTTGCGCGCGCAGGACTTCGCCATCCCAGCCAGCCGATTGCGTCGCCGATGAATCCGACGACTTTCGCGAAAGCGTCCGGCAGCCGTAGCACGCGGCGCGGCGGAAAGCCGAGCCAGCCGCGGATCGCGGTGACAACATCGGCGAGTTCATGCACCTGCGGATGCGCCACCTGCCACGAGACCCTCGCAGGTGCGCCCGGCGCGATCGAGCGCACGACCGTCTCGGCCAAGTCATCGAGGCTGACGATTTGAACGCAGGAATTTCCGCGAATGACCGGAACGACGAAGCGAAAGGCGGCGATGCCGCGCAGCATCGCGGTACCACCGTACACTCCCGATCCAAGTACCAGGGCCGGCCGCAAAATCACCCAGTCGAGCGCCAGTGTCTTCAAGTGCGCTTCGGCCGCAGCTTTGGTCCGTGAAAATACCGACGGGCCGGCCACGTCGGCGCCCAACGCCGAAATCTGGACGACCCGCCGGATGCCGGCGCGCGCGCAGCCGTCGAACAAGGCCACGGTGCCGGCGAACTGAATGCGCTCGACGTCGTCGCGCCAGCCGTCCTGCAACACGCCGACGCAATTGACCACGGCGTCAATGTTGCCGAGAAGCGGTTGCCAAGCTTCCGCATCCTGCAGCCGCAAAAAATCGGCATCGAGCCATTGCGCATAGGGAAGGCGCCGACGCGCGGCACCGATCGATCGGCCGGCGCCGACCACATCGTGGCTGGCGGCATGCAGGCCAGCGAGGCACGCCGAGCCGATCAAGCCATAGGCACCGGTTACCAGAACCCGCATCGAAGTTCTCAGTCGCCGAACACGACGGCGTGCATGATGCGGCCAGGGAAGAGCGTAAACGCGCCGGCAATGACCAGCGCGCCGAAGAAAATCCCGATCATCGCCCAGCGGTGCTGCACGACCCTATGGCGCCGCGCATGCAGCACCGCAATCGGCACCATGATCAAAACAAAAATCGCCAACAGGTGGATCGGGCTCCACGGTCCCCACAGCCGGATCTGATGGATCCAGAATGCGCTGGCAGCAACCGCCAGCATCAGCACGACCCAGACCCAGCCAAGGGCACGATGCGGGATCGTGCCCTTGGGCGCGCTCAACTGCACGACGCCGAGGACAAACGCGGTCAGCGCCGCGAACGCGTGTAACTGAATTGCGGAGGTCGACGCCCACAACGGTGCAAGGGTCATGGGTCGGCTATCCTGAAGCCTCACCCAACGATCAGGTCAGAAACTCAACCTGGCCGTTGTCGAGATTGTAACGCGCCGCCACCACTTTGACTTTGTTTGCTTTGACAAGATGCGAAACGATTTTGCTTTTGGTCCCAATCTTCGTCGCGGTCCGTTTCGCGCTCTCGCTGATTGCGTTGTCCAGGAAGTCGCCGGGCTTGCGATAAACCGCCTTCGCTGCAGGCACGATGGCATTGACCATCGGACCGATCGAGCCCGGAAACTTGGCGTGCTTCTCGACCACCGCACAGGCTGCGGCAACCGCGCCGCAGCGGTCGTGGCCCATCACAACAATGAGGGGCACGCCGAGTTCTGCTGCCCCATATTCGATTGTTCCCATGGTGGCCGTATCAGCCATGTTGCCAGCGTTGCGGGCGACAAACAGCTCGCCTACGCCAACCCCGCCAAACAAAAGCTCGGGCGGTACGCGGCTGTCGGCGCAGGTCAGAATGGTGGCCCACGGCGTTTGCCCCTTCGCAACTTGACCGCGCTGTGCCGCGAGATCGGCCGCACAAACTTGCGGCGCGCTGACGAACTTCTCGTTACCGGCCTTTAGTTTGGTCATCGCTTCGTCGGCGGTCACGCTTGTTGTGGCACCGGCGGCAAAGGCCAGCTGCGCCCCTAACAAGCCGGTAGCGGCGATGCTTGCCGCTGACAGCGTGAGAAACTTACGGCGGTCTGGTGCAAATTCCCGACATGCGACGCACATTGTTCAGCCTCCCGTGGCGGATCTAATTGTGGTCACGCACTACACTGTGTAGCCGGGCGGTCCCCGGCAACCGGCCTAAAACGGAATCTCGTCATCCATGTCGCCGCGGGAGCCTCTCGGACCCGCACCGGCCCCAGCTGCGGCTGCGACCTTGCGCGAAGGTCCGGGCGAACCGAAATCGCCGCCGGCCTCTTCGGACCCGAAATCGCCGCCACCGCTACCGGCGCCGGCGGCGCGATCGAGCAAGGTGAGTTCGCCGCGGAAGCCTTGCAGCACGACTTCAGTCGAGTAACGATCCTGGCCGGATTGGTCCTGCCATTTCCGCGTCTGCAGCTGCCCTTCGATGTAAACCTTCGAGCCCTTCTTGAGATATTGCTCGGCGATCCGGCACAGGTTTTCGTTGAAGATCACAACCCGGTGCCACTCGGTCTTTTCCTTGCGCTCGCCGGTGGCCTTGTCGCGCCACGAATCCGACGTCGCCACACGCAAATTGGCTATTGGACGCCCGTCCTG
>JBAUGC010000336.1:0-3215 GCA_049679485.1 Xanthobacteraceae bacterium | reverse complement strand
GCCCCCAGGAATAGGCGAAGAAGCCAAGCGGCCGCGATGCGGTAATCGACGCGTCGAGCTGACGCAGCGAGCCGGCCGCGGTGTTTCGCGGATTAACGTAGAGCGGTTTGCCGGCCTCCGCCTGTTTGCGGTTGAGTTGGAGAAATGCCGCCTTGGTCATGTAGACCTCGCCGCGCACCTCGCAGACCTGCGGAACGCCCCTGCCCTTGAGGCGCTGCGGCACGTCCTTCAGCGTGCGGATATTGGCGGTGACATCCTCGCCCTCGCTGCCGTCGCCGCGGGTCGCGCCGGTGACGAGTTCGCCGCTCTCGTACCGAAGCGACATCGACAGGCCGTCGATCTTCGGCTCGGCAGAAAATGCGATCTTCTCGTCTTCGGGCAGCCGCAGGAAGCGCCGGATGCGGCCGACAAAATCGACCACGTCCTGTTCGGCAAACGCATTGTCGAGCGAGAGCATCGGGACGGCGTGACGAACCTTGGCGAAACGTGCCGAAGGCGCCGCACCGACGCGTTGCGTCAGGCTGTCGCGCGTTTGCAGTTGCGGAAAGCGCGCCTCAATTGCTCCATATCGCTGGCGGAGCCTGTCGTACTCCGCATCGGTGACTGTCGGCGCATCCTCCTGGTAATAGCGTCGGTCGTGCCCGGCGATCTCCGCCGCAAGCCGCGCGTGTTCGGCCTTCGCCTGTTTTTCCGTGAGGTCTTCGACGGAAGCCTCGTTCCTGTCGCGACGCGGCATGACCGGGTGTTAGCCCGCGGCCCGGATCAAACGCTCGGCGGCGGCGCGGGCTTCGGCGGTGATTTCGGCGCCGGCGAGCATGCGGGCGATCTCCTCGCGGCGGCGTTCGGCTTCAAGCTCGACGACGCGGGTGGCGACGCGCTTGCCTTTGGCCAGCGCGTCCTTGGCGATGAGGTAATGCCGATCGGCGCGTGCCGCCACCTGCGGCGCATGGGTCACGGCGATCACCTGTACGCCGGAGGAAAGCCGCGCCAGACGCACGCCAATCGCATCGGCGGTGGCGCCGCCAACGCCGGTGTCGATCTCGTCGAACACCAAAGTCGGCGCCGAGCCGCGGTCGGCGAGCACCACTTTGAGCGCTAGCAGGAACCGCGCCAGCTCGCCGCCGGACGCGACCTTCATCAGCGGCCCGGGCCGCGTGCCCGGATTGGTACGCACCCAAAACTCGATGCGGTCGAGCCCCTCGGCCCCTTCATTCTCAGACTCGATGTGCGTGGAAAATTGCGCACGCTCGAGCTTCAGCGGCTTCAGTTCAGCATTGACCGCCTTGTCGATTTTTTGCGCGGCGCGGCGGCGTTTGGCCGAGAGGGCCTGCGCCGTTTCTCGGTAGCGCGCGGTCGTCGCTTGCGCCTCCGCCTCCAGCACCGCAAGCCGTTCGGCGCCGGCGTCGATCAGCGCGAGATCGTCGGCGTAACGGTGTTTGAGCGCGGCGAGTTGATCGACCGGCACGGTGTACTTCCGCGATGCGGCGCGGAGCGCGAACAGCCGTTCCTCGATGCGCTCCAGCTCCTGCGGATCGTAGTGCGCCACGCGCAACGCATGTTCGAGATGCATGCGCGCTTCGTCCAAGGCGTTGAGCGCCGTGTCGATGGCTTTGACGACCGGCTCGATCAGCGCCGGTGCCTGAGCCGCACGGCGCTCCAGCCGCCGCACCGCAGTTGCAAGCGGCGGCACCGCGGATTGCGGCCCGGCGACGGCTTCGTGGGTTGCACGCAAATCTTCGGCGGCCTTCTCCGCCTGCATCATGGCGGTGCGCCGTTCGGCAAGCGCGGTCTCCTCGCCAATTTCCGCGGCAAGCTTGCCGAGTTCATCGACGGCGTGGCGCAGCCATTCCGCTTCCCGGCCGGCGCGTTCGACTTCGGCGCGATGGGCCGCGACCGCAGCCTCTCGCGCGCGCCGTTCATCCCAGAGCCGGCGCACCTCGGCGGCGTCAAGCTCGATGCCCCCAAAGGCGTCGACCAGAGCTCGGTGCGTTGAGGCGTCGACAAAAGCACGGTCGTCGTGCTGGCCGTGGATTTCCACCAGCGCCACGCCGAGCTGGCGCATGATCTGCACACTGACCGGCTGATCGTTCACGAACGCGCGGGTGCGGCCGTCCGCGAACTGCACCCGCCGCACGATGACCTCGTCCTCCGCGGCGAGATCGTTCTCGGCCAGGATGCGGCGCGCCGGATGGTCCCTGGCGATCTCGAAAGCCGCAATGACCTGCCCATGCTCGGCGCCTTCGCGCACCAACGCCGACTCGCCCCGCGCGCCGAGCGCCAGCGCAAAAGCATCGAGCAGGATCGATTTGCCGGCGCCGGTTTCGCCCGTAAGCGCGGCAAGCCCGGAACCGAAATCGATATCCAGGCGATCGATCAGGACGATATCGCGGATGGAAAGGCGCGCGAGCATGACACTGTGGCAGTCAAAATGACGGGAACGGAACGGCGGATGATACTCGATTCCCTGTTCGGCCGTATGTCGCCTTGTCAGGCGCTCAGCCCAGCCGCCCTTGAAGGGCGCGGCTCATCCAGGAATTCTTGTTCTCATTGGGCTCGCCGCCGGCGGATTTCACCAGCCTGTATGCGTCCTTATACCAGGGGCTGTCGGGGAAATTATGCCCGAGCAGAGCCGCCGCGGTCTGCGCTTCGTCGAGAATGCCGAGCGAGATATAGGCCTCGGTCAGCCGCTCCAGCGCTTCCTCGACTTCGCGCGTCGTCTGGTATTGCGTCACCACGACCTTGAAGCGGTTGATCGCGCCAGTGAAGTCGCGCCGCTTCATGTAGAAGCGGCCGATATCCATTTCCTTGCCGGCGAGCTGGTCACGCGCCAGATTGATCTTCTTCTTGGCGTTGACGGCGTATTCCGTGTCCGGATATTTGCGCACCACTTCTTCAAGCGCGCTGATGGCTTTATCCGCGCGCGCCTGATCGTGCATGACGTCGAGAATCTGATCGTAATACGACGCGCCGATCAGATATTGCGCGTAGGCGGCGTCCGAGCTTCCCGGATGCAGCGTCACGTAACGCTTGGCGGCGTTGATGCAGTCGTCGTATTTGCCGCCCTGATAATAGGCATACGCCGACATCAGCAGGGCTTTGCGGGCCCAATCGGAATAGGGATTTTGGCGGTCGACCTGGTCGAATTTCTTCGCCGCGTCTTCGTATTGCTCCTTGTTGTTTAGAAGGAAGAGGCCCTCATTATAAAGCTTGTCGGC
>JBAUGC010000335.1:0-3661 GCA_049679485.1 Xanthobacteraceae bacterium | reverse complement strand
GACCAAATGACCTTTGCGTAAGGCGCCCACGCCTTTGTAGATCGTGCCCAGCACCCGCGCGACCTCGGTCTTGCCGACGCCGGGTGGCCCGGTGAACACCATGTGCAGGCTCATCGGCGCGACGTTGAGCCCCTGCTGGCGGCGGCGCTTGTCGGTCTGCAACCGGGAGATCAGCTTGTTGACCTCCTCCTTGACCGGGTTGAGTCCGATCATCGCTTGCAGCTTCTCCATCGCGATGTCGGTCGTGTTGGCCTGCTCGGCTTCCCTCTGTTCGATTTTGAGCCGCTTGATTTGCGGCTGCTCGACACCCGATCCGGCGGCTTGCTGCTGCGTGAAGCCAAGCAACTTTTCGAAATCGGCGAGCTCAAACCGCATCATCTTTTCTCGATCGGCGGTCGGATCGCGGGCCAGACGCGAAGCCTGCGCCTTGCGGGCCTGTTCGAGCAGCGTGCGCATCTCGCGCGCGTTGCTCCAATTATCGTGCTTTGAATTCTGCGTGACCCAGATCCGGAGCTTTTCGTCGAGGCCATCCGGAAGTTGGAAACCTTGCTTCGTAGCCATCAGGTCGAGAATTTCGACCAGGTCGTCCGGGTCGTAAGCGGGGAATTCGATCGTCTTGGCAAAGCGGCCGGCGAGGCCGGCGTTGGCGGCCAGGAAGCGCCTCATTTCGGTCTGATAGCCCGCGACGATAACGATGATGCGGTCGCGATTGTCTTCCATATATTTGAGCAGGGTATCGATCGCCTCGCGGCCGAAATCACCTTCGGTCGCGCCGACAAGCGTATAGGCCTCGTCGATGAACAAGATCCCGTCCAGCGCGTCCTTGCATTTTTCCAAGGTCTTCGGCGCCGTCTGGCCAATGAAGCTCGCGACCAGATCCGCACGCGTGACTTCGACAAGATGGCCTTTACGCAGCATGCCGAGGCCGCGGTAAATATTGCCGAGAGCGCGAGCGACCTCGGTCTTGCCGACGCCCGGCGGTCCGGTGAAGACCGTATGCAGACTCATCGCCGCGACCGGCAGGCCCTGTTGGCGCCGTTTCTGCTCGATCATCAACGTATCCATAATATCGTTGACTTCGCGCTTCACCGGCGCGAGACCGACCATCGCTTCGAGCGAATTCATCGCCTCCTCGAAGGAGAGCGTGGAAGCTCCGGCCCGATCCTTTACCGTCAGTCTGCGCGAGATCATCGCCGCGCCGGCGCCGGATGCAAACGCCGTGGCGGTGCCATATTGAGCCAAGCGGAGCGCGATATAGGTGATGCCGGCACCGGCTATCAGGATCGCCACGACAGCCAATAGCTCAAGGATGCCGGCGAAGCCTGACGTGAAGAGACCAGAAAGCCAGCCGAACGGTCCCGAGTGCGGACTAAGGAGCCAGGCGCTGACGACGGTAGCGGCAACAGCGACGATGAAGAAACCCAGCATTGGCCTGTTTTGCAAAAGCTTCTTCATTGCATTTCCTTTTTTCAACAATGCTGTTCCGGCACCCACCAAACATTCTCGACCAAACCCGGTTCATCGACTCGCCACGTTGGGTAGAGCGAAACCTGAAGGCCTTTTGCGTCGCCCTCGACAATGCTGATCTGCCCTCGGCCTGTCGGATACGGCGCCGGCCAAGGGAGGGCCACGCGCTGCGGCGTCTGTGTAATTTTCAGCGCCGGCGAGACATAGTCCCCCGACCTGATCCGGATGATCTGATCTCCGCCCGTACTGACCAATGAGACATACGCGATCGGAACGACGCATTTCTTTGCTTGTTCGACCGCGGCCTGCCTCACGTCCGGCGCGAGCGTTGCCGCGGCCGGAGCGATTTGATCGCGTGTAACGAAGGAGAGCTCGGAGCCACTGGGCGAAACTGATGCGGGCTTGAGCATACCGGCGACGGCCGCAGCCGTCAGTAGGCCACCGGCGCTTGCGATAAGCAGGCTCCTTAAGGCGCCCGAATCCCGCGACCCCAGGTCCTTCTTTGCCTCTCCACCGGTTTGCCCTGCTCCGCCCATTTTCCTATCCGATTGATACTGCGGGGCCGACCGACGTAACCAGCGTAAGATGCCACGACAGCCAGGATTGCCTGCTGGATGGAGAGTTTGGCGCGCACTCGCACGAGGGGCAAGCCCAATGTGTTCCTGACCTAAGCGGGTCCTCGAAAAGACATAGAAACTTCACCCGTGACCATGATCACATCGCGGACTTCATCCTCCCGCGCGTTGTCTCTTGCGGTGCTTGAGTCCGGAATTGGCCCCACGCGACATGTGGTCCTGAAACGATTATCGGTCGTTTTCGGTTTCTACCGCGCCTACACCGGTGGTGATCTCGAGTTAGCGATCATTGAAAAAGACGGGCCTCACACTGTCGCGCTTGCTTGTCGTTGCGTCGTTGGGAATGGATCGCGGCCGAGATCAATAAATGAATCAGTGTGCAGCCGAAGCACTGGCGAGTGTGGCCGGCGGATAAGAACACAAATCCTCGAGCCTGAACTTTAGTCCCCGTTGCGAAGCGAATCCGGCTCTGGCGAATTTCGCAGCCAGGCGCAGCGGCCTCGTTGCGATTGGAGCCTAGGCCGGACGGGGTCGCGGCGATTTCAGGCCAAACTTTCAGCGCGAGTGTGATGCGCATCACGCCTTTCGTCCTCCGATTGCGATATGCGTGGAATCCGGAAGTACGCCATTCAATACCGATCGGGGAGCTGAAAAATGTCCATCAAACTAGGATTCGCGGTCGTCGTCCTAACAACCGCGCTGGCAACTACAACATACGCCTCCGGCAAAAGTAGTGGCGGCGGCAGTCATGGCGGAAGCAGTCACGGTGGGTTCAGTCTGGGCGGAGGTGGTCACGGTGGATTCAGTCTGGGTGGAGGCAGTCACGGCGGCGGTGCACACGCCAGCCGCGGTGGCGGCGGTCACAGTGGCGGTCATGAGGCCAAAGCGGGTCATGATGGCAAGGGTGGCAGTCACGAAGCCAAAGGCAGCCACGGTGGCAAGGTGCATGCCGGGTTCGCTGGCGCATTTCGCAATCCATTGTCCTGGCTGTCCTGGCCGTTCGCCTATTACGCGGCACCCGATCAGCTGGCTCTAACTTGCGGAGAGGACGTCAGTGACATCGCCAGCATGCCGCTTGACCAATTTCGGGATGCGCTGCAGCCGACCGAAGAACAGGCTGCCGCGCTTGACGATCTCGGGCTTGCGGTAGTGAAAGCCTCGCAGGACATCAAGATTGCCTGCCCGGCCGAGGTGGCGCTGACGGCAACTGGCCGGATGGCGGCCATGCAGCGACGCATCGAGGCCATGATCGCCGCAGTGGAGATCGTGCAGCCGCCACTGGAGAAGTTCTACGGCCTTCTCAGCGACGAGCAGAAGGCGCGGGTGAATGCTCTTGCCAGTGCCGCGCGCCAAGGCGCGCCCGACATAGCCGCCGAGAACTGCGGTCCTTCACAACTCGGCGGCTTGGAATTGCCGGCTGGCGAGATCGACAAAGCGGTGCAACTGACCGACTCGGAGCGTAGGAATTTGGTCGCGTTGCAGAACGCCGACACCCAGGCAGCGGCAGATTTGCTTAAGGCCTCCTGCGGAGCATAAATGGCGATCACCCCCCCGGGGCGGCTCGCCGAAATCCACAAGCGACTCGACGTTATGCTCGCCGCCGCCAAGACGGTGAGCGT
>JBAUGC010000334.1:0-9038 GCA_049679485.1 Xanthobacteraceae bacterium | reverse complement strand
GGCAGCTTAAGTGCCCGTCAGGCTGAGAGTGTTGGCTTGATCGCGACGGAGCTTGTCATGAACGCTCTCAAGCACGCGTTCCCTGACCACAATATGAATGGCCGGATCAACGTGGCGTACGACGTCGATGGAACGAATTGGAAACTGTCAGTCGCCGATAATGGAATTGGCAAGCCGGATGGCGTCTTTGCTCAGACAAAGACCGGGCTCGGCACCGGAATAATCAAAGCCCTCGCGCAAAATCTCAACGCCGAAGTTGAAACTTTAGCCGGCCCTGATGGCACGATCGTGTCAGTCACACACGCCACTTTTCCGTCAACAGTAACGCGGGCCGCATAAAGACAATCTTGTCCGCGTCAGCATCGCCGGCCGGGCCGTGCTTAACCTCGAGGGGAGCATTTTGCCGTAATCACGCTTGCGGCGCGATCAACCGATCAAGCGTGATCGGGAATTTGCGCACGCGGATTCCGGTCGCGTGCCAGACTGCATTGGCGACCGCACCCGCTGTCCCGGTGACGCCGATTTCACCGACGCCCTTGATGCCAAGCGCGTTCACGTGCGGGTCGCGTTCCTCGACGAGGATCGCGTCGACGAAGGGCACATCGGCGTTCACGGGAATGTGGTACTCGGCCAAATTGGGATTCATCGGACGGCCGGACCGCGCGTCCATGACCGCCTGCTCATGCAGCGCGAACGACACGCCCCAGATCATGCCGCCGCACAGCTGGCTGCGCACCATGCGCGGATTGATGATCCGTCCTGCTGCGAATGCCCCGACCACGCGGGTGACGCGCATCTGCCCGAGATCGGGATCGACCTTGACCTCGGCGAACACCGCGCCATGCGCATGCATGGCATAGGTTGCTTGCGCGGCCGGATCGGTCGCGCTCTTGCCGCGACCCTCGATCTGCGCGCGCCCGGCACGGCCGAGGATATCCGCGTAGCTTTCGCTGCGGCTCTCGTCGTCGCGACGAAACAAACGGCCGTCGCGCGCGATCACGCCGGCATTGCCCGCACCGAACAGCGGTGAGCGGTTGTCGTTGGTCGCGAGATCGGCGAGCCGCGCGATCACATCGGCACCGGCATTGTGAATTGCCATGCCGGCGGTAGCGGTGTGCGCCGAGCCGCCCGCGATCCCGGCGTCCGGAAGATCTGAGGTGCCCGATCTGAAGTCGACCTGGTCGATGTCGAGCCCGAGGCCGTCTGCCGCGATCTGAGCCAGCGCCGTCCAGGCGCCCTGGCCCATGTCGTGTGCGCCAATCTCCATGACGCCGCTGCCGTCCTGACGCAGCACCGCTTTGGCTTCGGCCTGGAACATCAGCGCAGGGAATGTCGCCGTGCCGACGCCCCAGCCGACCAGCAATCCATCGTGGTCACGCATCTGCCGGGGTGAGAGCGGCCGGCGCGCCCAGCCGAAACGCTCGGCACCTTGCGCGTAGCAGTCGCGCAACGCCTTTGAGGAGAACGGCCTACCGGAGATCGGCTCGACCTCGGCATAGTTTTGCAGCCGAAAAGCCAACGGATCGATGCCGCACGCGTGCGCCATTTCATCGATCGCACTTTCGAGCGCAATCGAGCCGGTCGCCTCTCCCGGTGCGCGCATGAAAAGCGGCGTTCCGGTGTCGAGCCGGACCGCTTCATGCGATGTGGCGATGGCCGTGCTCGCATAAAGCGTGTGCGAGGCGTCGGAGGCAGGCTCGAAGAAATCGTCAAAAGTGCTCGATGTTGTCTTCGTTCGGTGATCGAGCGCTGTCAGCTTGCCATCTGTGTCGGTACCGATCCGCAGGGTCTGCCGCGTCGGCGCCCGGTGTCCCACCGGACCAAACATCTGCTCCCGGCGGAGCACCAGCTTGACCGGCTTTCCGACCATGCGGGCCGCCATGACGCCGAGAACCTGCGGGCCGGAGATCATGCCTTTGGAGCCGAAACCGCCGCCGAGGAACGGACTGCGGATGTGGATTTTGTTCGGCGCGATCCCGAAAAGTCCCGCGAGGCGTCCCTGCGCCATGGCAAGACCTTGGCTCGGTGTATCGACCGACAGCGTATCGCCGTCCCACGCGGCGACGATCGCATGCGGCTCCATCGCGTTGTGATACTGGGGAGCGGTCTCGTAGGTCCCTTCGATGCGCTTCGAGGCCGCGGCGAGACCGGCCTCTATATCGCCCAGATGAGCAACCGGCGGATGGCCAGGGCCAACGGCCTGCGGCACGAAGCTCTCGGCCGAATCCAGCCCAACCCGCGCCGGCTCGACGTCGTAGCGCGGCGACAACAGCGCAGCGCCCTCCGTCGCGGCTTCGAGCGTTTCTGCAATAACGACGGCGATCGGCTGGTTGGCGTAGCGGACCTGGTCGCTTTGCAAGAGATCAAGCCGAAACATGAAGGGATTTGTTTTTTCGTCCGGATCTTGTGCCAGCGCCGGTTTGTTGGCCGGCGTCATCGCCGCGACGACGCCGGGATGGGCTTTCGCACTCTCGACATCGAGGGATGCGACACGGCCGCGCGCGATGCTGCTCACTGCCAGAACCGCATAGAGCATCCCGGGCGGATGGTTGTCGGCGGCGTATCGGGCGGCGCCGGTGACTTTGAGAATGCCGTCACGGCGGGTGAGCGGCTGACCGATGTTTGAGCCGTGGCGAATATGAGCCGGCTCCCGCGTGAGCGAGATCTCAGGCATGGATGGAGTCTCCGGAAATGGAAGCGAACGGGGAAGCAGGCAGGGCCGGCAGACGCTCCGGCGTGCCGTCAGCGGCGAGAGTGAGAGCCCGCACCACGATCCGTCGCGCGAGCTCGATCTTGAAGCCGTTGTCGCCAGCGGGCTTTGCGTTCGCCAGCGCCGCCTCGGCGGCGCGACGGAAGAACGTGCCATCAGTCGGTGCGCCAGCCAGAATCGATTCGGCTTCACGGGCCCGCCAGGGTTTCATGGCGACACCGCCGAGCGCGAGGCGCGCTTCGACAATCGTATCATCCTCGACACGCAGCGCCGCCGCGGCCGAGACGATCGCAAATGCGTAAGAGGTGCGGTCGCGAACTTTCAGGTAACGGGCATGGTCGGCGAACAGCACCGCCGCCGCCGGCAAGCGCACCGCGACGATCATCTCACCCGGCTCCAGCACGGTCTCGCGCTGAGGCTCGTCACCCGGCAAGCGGTGAAATGTTTCGAGCGGGACTTCCCGTCGCCCTGCGCTGCCTTCGATCTCGACGACGGCGTCGAGCGCGACCAGGGGCACGCAGAAATCGGACGAGTGGGTCGCGATGCAGCTCTCGCTCCACCCCAATATGGCGTGAAGCCTGTTGTCGCCGCCGCGGGCGTCACAGCCAGAGCCGGGATCGCGCTTATTACAGGCACTGGCGACGTCGTAGAAGTACGCGCAGCGCGTTCGCTGCAACAGATTGCCCCCGACCGTGGCGGCGTTGCGAAGCTGGGCGGACGCGCCAGACAGAAGCGCCTCGGCAACCGCCGGAAAGCGTCGGGCAAAAGCCCGGTCGTGAGCGAGGTCAGCGTTGCGGACCAGTGCTCCAATCCGCACGCCGCCTTCGGAAAGCTCCTCGACGCGATCGAGGCCGGGAAGGTGGTTGATGTCCACAAGCCGGCCGGGACGGCTGATGCCGCCTTTCATCAGGTCGAGAAGGTTGGTGCCGGCGGCCAAAAAAGCGGCGCCCGGTTCCGAAGCAGCCGCAACCGCGTCTCGGATCGTCGCCGGCCTCACGTAATCGAAGGTTTTCATGCGACTTTCCTCTGATTAGCCGTAGCAAAAGACTTTTGCGCTTCCAGCACCGCCTCGGTGATGCCTTGATAGGCACCGCATCGGCACAGATTTCCGCTCATGCCTTCACGCACGCGCTCCGGATCGTCGCCGGCTTGACCCTCCCCGATCAAACCGATCGCACTCATGATCTGGCCAGGCGTACAGAAGCCGCACTGCAGGCCGTCGTGAGCAATAAAGGCCTCTTGCACCGGATGAAGCCGATCACCCTGCGCCACGCCTTCGATGGTCAGAACGTCGGCGCCGTCGTGACTGATCGCGAGCGCCAGGCACGAATTGATCCGCCGTCC
This sequence comes from Xanthobacteraceae bacterium, assembly GCA_049679485.1. Lineage (GTDB taxonomy): Bacteria > Pseudomonadota > Alphaproteobacteria > Rhizobiales > Xanthobacteraceae > BOG-931. Next base: position 4,984 of record JBAUGC010000334.1, on the reverse strand, counting down.
ATCGACGATGATCGTGCAGGCACCGCACTGTCCCCGGTCGCAGCCCTTCTTGGTCCCGGTCAGATGCAGGCGTTCGCGAAGCAGATCGAGGAGGGTGACACGGGGGTCGTCAAGCTCGATCGTTCGCGTGACGCCGTTCACAGTGAGTGTGGTTGAGAAGCCCATGCAGTGCTCCTTAAGAGCGATGGTTAAGTAATTCGCTGACCGACAGATTGTTGCGCTCGTCGACTCTGAGGCTGCGAAAGCAAGCAGATGGCCCAGAAATTCGGCGGCCGAAGGCCCCGATGCATCCCGTCTTGACAGTGGAAGCCAAGGTTCGTCGCCGTTTGCTCGACACGGGTGTTATGTGTCAGCGTGTCTTAAATGAATATACGGAGGATGCCTCCGTTTATCAAGGGGTCGAGATTCGACGCTCCACATGAGGCAGCCGGCGAATAGGACGCGAAAGCCGCGCGTTGATGCAATTCGGAACCGCGAGCGTGTGCTCGAGGCGGCAAGAGAGGTGTTCAGTGCTGGTGGTGCGGAGGCCAGCCTCGAAGCTGTCGCGCGAACGGCCGGGGTCGGCATCGGCACCCTCTACCGGCATTTCCCCACCCGCGAATCCCTGTTCGAAGCGGTGTACCGCCGCGAAGTGCAACAACTCGCCGATTTGGCTGATCGGTTGAAACGGGAGATGCCGCCTATCGAGGCGCTTCGTCACTGGATGCGCTCGAACGTGAAGTTCGTTGCCACGAAAAAGGGCATGTCGGCGGCGCTCGCTCTTGCCGCCTACAAAAACTCGAAGCTCTTTTCGAGTTCGTTCGATCAGCTGACGCGGGCCGTCGGCGCATTGCTCGATCGAGCGATCGCGAGCGGCGAAATCCGCGACGACATCAGCCCGGAGGACCTGCTTCGTGCCCTTATCGGCATGTGCTACATGCACGATCAGCCCGGCTGGCAGACCAGCGTCCTGCGGCTTGTCGACGTCTTCGTCGACGGACTTTGCGTCCGGCCCGGTAAATCCAGCCCCAAAGCAAAGCAAAAGCAGATGACGACGACGTGATTGGAGTCCGCGCTGATGACCCGGCACGCGGACATGCTGGTCATGGATTTTCCGGCGCGGCCGGCTGCTTGCGGCGTCAGGCCGCGGTCGGAGGTTTGATCGCGAAGCCTTGGTTGATTGCCGCAAACATCTGATAAAATCCCGACACCACAACAATCTCAACCAGCCCTTCTGTTCCCCACTCGGCGACGGCCCCAGCCTGGAGATCGTCCGGCACCGGCTGCCACGCCATTGTCTTCGACAGGATGGCCTGTAGCAGCGCGTAAGGAGGCTGCAGCGTTTCCGCCCGATCGGCAGCGATGTCGTCGACGACGTCCTGGGGGAGCCCTGCGGCAAGCGCGTGTTGCACGTGGTCGTGCCACTCGTACGACGCGCCGGTGGCTTGCGCGACCGAGAGCACGATGAACTGATAAGCCGGCCGCGGCAGCACGCCCTCGAATTTTAGAAAGAATCCCAACGCTTCGATCCGCCGCGCGAGTTCCGGATGATTGAGGAGAGCAATATAGGGACCGCCGAAATGCTCACCGCGTGCGTTGCGTCTCGCAGACATCTCGGCAAACAGCGCACGTCCCGCAGGGGGAAGCGTTGCTGGCTCCATGGAAAGTACGGTCATGACCGTCCTCTACTCGTGATAGGACCAGGCCTTTGCGCCGGCGTTAAAGTCGTAAACCGGCGTCGGACAATTCTTGTCGGTCTTCACGTCAATAACGACCGTGCGATTGGCCGCAAGCGCCTGGCGAAAGGTTTTCTCGAGCTGGCCCGGATCAGCGACCGTCAGCCCCTCGGCGCCGAGCGCACGCGCAAGTCCGGCCCAGTCATGATCTGGAATACTCGTAAGTTCAGATGGAACCGGACCGAATTGGTGCGCGCGCAGCCACACATTGCCGAGCGCGTTGTTGTTCAGTACTACGTAAACGATCGGAAGTTGGTAACGAGCCGCAGTTTGAACTTCCATGCCGTGCATCTGCATGCAGCCATCGCCGGTGATGACCGCAACACGGTGGTCGGGCCGCGCACATTGCACGCCGATCGCCGCCGGGATGGCCCAGCCCATTGGTCCGAGATTGGTGGCCGAGATATAAGTGCGCGGTTCGTACGCGGTCCAATAATGGCCGGCAAAGGCGCGATGCGCACCGGAATCGACCAGCACTGCGCCATTGCGCGGGAAAACTTTGCGTAAGGCCGAAACCGTAGCTGCCGGGTGAATTGGTACCGTCGACCTGGTGCAATTCTCGATGTCGTATAGCCGCGGTCCCTTTTTGATGTGGGCCAACCACGCCCGCCGTTGTGCCTTTCCCGCCGCAAGCGGAGACACGATCGCCTCCGCCCGTTCCTGCATCAGATCCAAGAATGCGCGGCAACTGCCAGCGACGACGTGGCCGGGAACGCTGTGCGTGGTCAACTCGTCCATATCGATGTTGACCTGAATGATGACCGTCTTCGCCGCGGCTCGTCCGCGCAGCGTCCAATGCATGGTGTCCCGTTCGTTGAAGCCGGAGCCAAGCACGATCAGCACGTCCGCCGGGTCGCCGAGAACAGCGGCCGTGGCATGGCGGGTGCCGGCATAGCCGAAGACGCCGAGCGATAATTCATGATCTTCCGGGAATATGCCCTTGGCGCGCAGCGTTGTTGCGACTGGAATCGACCAGCGTTCGGCGACCGTCTTTAACGCCACGGCAGCTTTGTCATGCTCGACACCGGCGCCGGCGAGAAATGCGATCTTTGGTCCGGGCGCCCTGCCCAGCAGACTAAGCACCGCTTCGGCGGCGGGCCGGCTCAGAGGCGCAACGCCTTCGAAATAAGCGGAGACCGTCATGTAATCCGCGGCGCACTCGCCGGCGATCACATCGTGCGTCAGCGACACATGCACCGGCCCCTGCGGTTGCGCCCACATCGCCGTGAGCGCATGCCGGAACCAATGATGGAGATTGCGACAGCTCGCCACGGTCGTGGAAAGGCGCGTGAGTGGCTTCATCACCGCAGTGTCGTCGAGTGTCGCCTGGCTGGCGTCCTGGAATTCGCCGAGCCCTTCCATGTCGACCGGAATTTCACCGCTCAACACCAGCACCGGTGAGGCATCGGTCTTTGCCGCGGCGACAGCGGTCGCCATGTTGCACAGACCGGGACCGCCTATCCCCATTACCGCGCCGAAACGCGCGCTCGCCCGGGCATAGCCGTCAGCCATGTAGGCGGCGCCGCCCTCATGCGCGGCAACGATCGGCGTCAATTCCGGATGCCGCGCCAGCGCCGGCAGAAACGGATCGACCAGTCCGCCCGGGACCAAAAAAAGGTGAGTGAGTCCTTCCTGAACGAGAGCGCTTAAAACGAAGTCTGAACCCGTCGTCATCGGAGGTCTCTCGCGTTGGGCGAGCGCGCTAAGAGTTCGGGCAGAGAGAATTCACCGCCCGACGAAAGGCTCTGCGGGTGCGATGTCGGTGATGCGGAATTGCACGCGCTCCTCACCTTGAAAGCGATCGAGGGCAAATGAGCCGGCGGCGTGGACCTGCCGGCCGCGGTTTTGCATGAGTGCAGAACCGAGCTTTTGGCCGGCGGCGCGGAAGGCGATGGCGCTGACGCCGGCACCGTCGGCCGATTTGAGCCGAACCCGCAGATGCGCCTGGCCGACTTCCTCGGCATAGGCGATCGTGTGCGCCGGCAGCGCGATCACCGGCTCCGGATTGCCGGAACCGAATGGTCCGGCGCGCTCGATCATGGCGACTAAATCGGCATTTGCCGCAGCCGCGCTCACCGCACCGTCGATCAGGAGTCCATTCGCGCGCCGCGCGATTTCGACATCGGCGCCGAGCGTCGCCTCGAAGAAGGCCCGCAGCGGCGCGAGCGCATCCTTGCGCAGCGTCACGCCCGCCGCCATGGCGTGCCCGCCGCCCTTGACGAGCAAGCCCTCGGTTACGGCGCGACGCACCGTGCGCCCGATATCGACGCCGGCAATGGAACGGCCAGAGCCGGTGCCGATGCCGCCGGGCTCCAGCGCGATCGCGAACGCCGGACGGCCGAATTTCTCCTTCAGCCGCCCCGCCACAATACCGACGACACCCGGATGCCAGCCTTCCCCGGCAGTGACCACGACCGCGCCCTTTTCCTCGATACCGAGCGCGGCCATCGCTTCAGCCTCGGCCTGCGCCAGCGTATCCATTTCGATCGCTTGGCGTTCGCGGTTGAGCCGATCGAGCTCGGCGGCGATTTGCGCCGCCTTGTCCGGATCGTCTTCCAGCAACAGCCGCACGCCGAGATCGGCACGGCCGATGCGCCCGCCGGCATTGATGCGCGGACCCAGCAGAAATCCGAGATGCCAGGCCTCGGGTGGACCGGAGAGCCGCGCCACATCCATCAGGCCGACGTGGCCGGCGCGCTCGCGCCGGCGCAGCGCGATTAAACCCTTGGCGACAAAGGCGCGGTTGAGCCCGATCAGCGGCACCACGTCAGCCACGGTGCCGAGCGCGACATCGTCCAGCAGCGTGAGCAGATCGGGTTCGGACCGCTCGCCGGTCCAGAACCCGCGTCGGCGCAGTTCGCGGTTGACCGCCACCACGGTCATGAAAGTAAGTCCGACCGCTGCGAGATGACCAAGACCGGAAAGATCGTCGCGCCGGTTCGGATTGACGATAGCAACCGCGGGCGGCAGCACCTCGTCGGCCTGGTGGTGATCGACGACGACGACGTCAACGCCGAGCGTACGCGCCTCCGCCAACGGCTCGACGCTCGTGGTCCCGCAATCGACCGTAATCAGAAGTGTAGCGCCGCGCGCGGCGAGCGCGCGCACTGCCTCGACGTTCGGGCCATAGCCTTCGAACAGGCGGTCGGGAATGTGGATGATCGGTTCGATGCCGCACTGGCGCAAAAACCGCGCCAGCAGCGCCGCCGAGGTGCCGCCGTCGACGTCATAATCGCCGAAGATCGCAATGCACTCGCGGCGCACCACGG
>JBAUGC010000333.1:0-1614 GCA_049679485.1 Xanthobacteraceae bacterium | reverse complement strand
GCTTACGATACGGTTGCGTTTATCGATCTTGCGGTCCGCGCCGTCGACGGCGACCTCTCGCGGCAGCAGGACATCCGTCGCGCCCTGGAAGGGGCGCGGCCCGAACTGGTGCGCGGCCCGTTCCGATTCAACACCAATCATTTCCCGATTCAGAACATCTACGCCCTCGAAGCCGTCGACGAAAATGGCGACCTATATATGAAGACGCGCGGCGTGATTTTCGAAAATCACGCGGACGCTTACGCCAAGGACTGTCCGCTGAAATGATGACGTCGGTTCCTGGACGGCCGCCGTTATTGCAGGTCGAAAATTTGGTGAAGCGGTTTGCCGGCGTTGCGGCTGCGGACGATGTATCGCTGACGTTCCGCGACGCCGAGCTGCATGCTGTCATTGGGCCGAACGGGGCGGGAAAGAGCACGTTGGGCGCCCAGATCGCGGGTGAGCTCCGCCCGGATGCCGGGCGAATTCTGTTCGACGGCGCTGACATTGGAGGGCTGTCCGCCCAGGCGCGCGCGCGATTGGGGATCGCGCGTTCCTATCAGGTCGCCCGCGTTTTTCCCGAAATGACCGCGTTGCAAAATGTCATGGTCGCGATTCACGGCCGGATCGGGAGAACGCTAGCGGTCTGGAGGCCGCTTGATCGGCACCCTGAGGTTAAACAGCTCGCTTATGCGTCGCTGGAACGGTTCGGGCTTGCGGAGCGGGCGGATGTCGCGGCATCGATCCTGTCCTACGGCGAGCGGCGCACACTGGAACTGGCCATGGTGCTTGCTGTCCCACCGCGCCTTCTGATTCTCGATGAACCCATGTCCGGCCTTGGATCGGCTGAATCATCGCGCATGACCGACCTGCTATCGGAGATGAAAGGAAACTTCGGCATCATTTTGATCGAACACGACATGCACGCAGTATTCGCGCTCGCTGACCTCATTACCGTACTGGTTTATGGCCGCGTGCTGATCACTGACGCGCCGGCCCGCGTCAAGGCCGACCGGAGCGTGCAGGACGCCTATCTCGGTGACGAGGAGGTGGCGAACGAGAACATGGCCGATATCATCGATACGTCATCCGCAGCCCATCAGAACAAACAACCAAAGGATGCTCGTTATCATGCCGAGCCAAGCGCAGGCTGATCTCCATCGACCGGCAAGTCCGGACCCCGTCGCAAAAGCGCGACGCCTCGCGGCGATCTTTCGTCAGCGCGCCGCGGAGAATGACGCGCTTGGCAGGTTTCCTCACGCCAACTTCGACGACCTTGCACAAGAAGGCCTCATGGCATCGGCCGTTCCCCGCAAGTTCGGCGGCGGCGGCCTTTCGATTTCCAACAACGATCCGCTGCCGCAATGGCTCATCACGGCCGCTGTCGCGTCCGGCGATCTCTCGACGGCGCGAGTGTACGAAGCCCACGTCAACTCCGTCGACATGATTGCCGCGCTGGGAAGCGATCTGCTCCAGCGCGATATCTTTCCCGATGTCGTCGCGGGCAAGGTCCAGCTTTCGGCGTGGCTCTCGGAACCCTCTGTCGTCGAAATCCAGGATGGGGCACAGCGCTTTGCCGGAGGGACGTCGGCGCGTCCGGCCGATGGTGGATGGTATGTTTCCGGTACGAAGACC
>JBAUGC010000332.1:0-3541 GCA_049679485.1 Xanthobacteraceae bacterium | reverse complement strand
GCTCTGCTACGTCACGCCGAAGGAGCATCTCGGCCTGCCGGACAGGAACGACGTGAAAGACGGCGTCATCGCCTACAAGATCGCAGCCCACGCCGCCGACCTCGCCAAGGGCCACCCGGCCGCGCAGTTGCGCGACGACGCGCTCTCCCGCGCGCGGTTCGAGTTCCGCTGGGTCGACCAGTTCAACCTCTCGCTCGACCCCGACACCGCGCGCACCTACCACGATGAGACGCTGCCCAAGGAAGCGCACAAGGTGGCGCATTTCTGCTCCATGTGCGGCCCGAAATTCTGCTCGATGAAAATTACGCAGGACGTGCGCGATTATGCGGCGACGCTCGGCGACAACGAGAAGGCAGCCCTCTTCCCTCATCCTGAGGCACGAAGTGCCGTCTCGAAGGATGCCCTCTCGAAGGACGAAGCCGAACGCGGCATGGCCGACATGTCGAAGAAGTTCATCGACATGGGCGCGCAGGTTTACGTCGAGGCGGAGAAGGTGAAGGAGAGTAATAAGGCGTTGTGACCGTCATCCTGAAGCGCTCGTCGCGCAGCGACGAGCCTCGAAGGATCGCCTCTCCCTTTCGTCATGCGCGGGCTTGACCCGCGCATCCATGCTGAGATGCATCATGACAGAACGCGACGAAGCACGGCTAGGAGTTGATTTCGAACTGATGGAAGCTGCGCTGAAACGCGCCGCCAAAAAGGCGATTCACGGCACACGCGAGGAGCGCTCAGGGCGCTTCCTGCCGGTCAGGAAGTGTAATGTCCTTTGGGCGCGCAGGTCTACGTCGAGGCGGACAAGGTGAAGGAGAGTAGCAAGGTATTGTGAGAAATGCCCAAGATTTGCGCGAAGTGGCATTCATGGCGAATTAAGAAACTTTACAGCACGATGTGCGTTTGCTACCCGAAAGATTGACGGCGGGGAGATAAGCTATGACGAAAAATCTAGAACAATTGGTCCTCCGCGCCCGCAAGATCACTATGACAGCGGCTCAACTGCGAGAACAGCGGCAAAGCTTTGCCTACGGCAATACTCATATCGAGAACGAGAGAATCACACGCGAGATGGTTGCTGAGGCGGACAAGAAAATAGAGACTCGCGACGAGTGACGTGGCCGCCGATCGCCACAGCGAAGCAGAAGACGCCGCGCTCCTTAGCGATCCCGATGAGATCGCCCGACGCGAAGCTGAGAACGGCCTCCGGCAATTTACCCTCGCGTTAGATATCATCCGCTCCCATGTGAAGGATGCGGAGCGGCCGTTCAAAATGCGCGCTGGTCCAATTTTGCAGTTGCACCGAGCGGCGCTTGACGGTCTGCATCGGCTGGCCGGGACATTCCGCAATACGTCGGTGAAAATTAACGGCAGTTTGCATCAACCGCCGGAGCCGGCATTTGTTGCCGATGAAGTACAGACGATGTGCGAATACATTAACGAAAACTGGAACAAGAGCGCTGTCCATCTTGCTGCTTACGTTCTTTGGAAGATGAACTGGATACATCCGTTTGCTGACGGAAACGGTCGCACGGCAAGGGCCGTGTCGTATGTCGTTCTGAGTATTAAGCTCGATAGCCTTTTGCCAGGCACGCCGACGATCCCGGAACAAATAGCTTCAAACAAAGACCCGTATTACAAAGCCCTTGAAGAGGCTGATAAGGCGTGGGCGGAGAACAGGATCGATGTATCCGCCCTTGAGGGACTATTGGGCGACATGCTTGCCCAGCAGCTTCTTAACGCTGCCAAGGAAGCGGCAGGCGAAGATGTAGGTCCGGCTGGGGCGCCTTCTCTCCACTAAGCGTAGCCCGGATTGAGTAAAACGAAATCCGGGGAAAGCCTTGCGGCACAATCCCTGATTTCGCGTCGCTCAATCCGGGCTACTTGCTTTCTGGCGACGGAGTTACGCTTGAAAAGGCGATTAGGTTACATCGTTGTTCGCCCTACTGGTTGAGGATTGCAGCCGCCGTTTCCGCATCGCGTGTAAATGCATCTCCAAGAAGACAAAATTCCACCTTCATGTTCGTTCCGTCACTTGTCGGAAACTCGCTATCCCTCCAAACCGCCGCCCTGAGATAGCGCCTTAGTGGCGGAGGGTCTTCCATTGTTCCCTCAAATTTATCAGCGGCCTCTTGTTCGCTCCTATAAAGCGGCTCGTAATGCTCAATTGCCTGTTTTTTCTCCCTATGAACGGCCATCCCGGCCAAATATTCACCGGTCGATAAATAGACGCGTAAAAAATGAAAATCGACAACCCGTGAGCCGCCTAAGGCCAAACCAAATCCAGCGCCCTGATTTGTGACGGTTATGGGTATAGGTCTGAGGGTCCTAGCCCACTCCATAGTTATTCCAAGGGCTCCGGCGACCTCGGCCCGATTCTCCGACAACCATTTAGCTTTTCTCGTTGCTTGAACACCCGCCTCGCGGAGTTTTCTCAGGTAGTCATAGTGTTCTGAAGCTTCGATTGGATACAAAAAGCACTTAACCTCACCCACAATGAGAATATTCCCAAGCGCAATTATCAGATCGATTTGCTCGCCATCTTGACCTACGCGAGCAATCGGGCCTTTGGCACACCGAGCCTCCGTAAGGAGCTTATTTTTGGAGATTTCAGCCTGTAGTTCACCTCGAACCCAAGCTTCGTACCTGAGACCCCGCCTCGAATCTGAGAGATGGTCGCTTTGACCGGCTTTGCTCAACCAGCTTTCTACTCTTCTAATTGCAGAACCAACTGCAATTTGGCCTGCACCCGGTTCCGAAGACACCGAGTTAGGTGTTTTTATGGGACCGGAGGTGAGTCATGGAGAGACGAAGGTTTACGCGGGAGTTCAAGCTTGAGGCTGTTCGGCTGATCAGAGATCGCGGTGTGTCGTACGCGCGAGCGTCCGAAGACTTGAAGGTGCATCCGACCCAGCTGCGCAGCTGGGTGAAGGCGTTTGCGGATGATCCGCAGCATGCGTTCGCTGGCCAAGGTCAGATGAAGCCCGAGCAGCTCGAGATCGCGCGGCTCAAGCGCGAGGTGATCAAGCTGAAGGCCGAGCGGGACATCCTAAAAAAAGCCGCGGCCTACTTCGCGAAGGAATCGAGGTGAAGTTTGGATTCATTGCGAAGCACCGGGGGATCTGGCCGGCGGATTGGTTGTGCGGGGCGCTCGGTGTCTCGCGGGGTGGGTTCTATGCCTGGCTGAGGAGACCGCGCAGTCGGCGCAGCCGCAGCAATGAAGAGTTGGCCGCGAAGGTCCGGGCCAGCTTCATTGCCAGCGATCGAACCTACGGCGCCAGGCGGGTGTGGCATGACATGCTTGCAGAAGGCATCCCCTGCGGGCTGCATCGGATCGAGCGATTGATGCGATTGCAGGCGCTCAAAGCCCGTCCGCGCCGGCGTCGACTGCCGCCCGATCCGGGTGAGCGGCAGGTCGCCGCCGTCGCTGCCAACGTGCTCGACCGCAGCTTCGCGGCGCCTGCTCCCAACCGCAAATGGATCGCCGACTTCAGCTACGTGTGGACAGCGGAAGGTTGGCTCTATGTGGCTGTCGTCATCGATCTGTTCT
>JBAUGC010000331.1:0-6055 GCA_049679485.1 Xanthobacteraceae bacterium | reverse complement strand
TCCCGCACCCGCCTCTCGACTGGACAGGAGTGAACAATGAATTCGATCAAGATATCCCGTGCGGGGCTGCTCGCTCTCGCTGGAGCGCTTATGCTCGCCATTATGCTGAGCCTGCCGACGTGGCACGCCTCGTACGCGGAAGACGCACCGGCCGCAGCGCCAGCGGCCGCAGCCGCGGCTCCGGCAGCGCCTCCGGCGTGCGACGGCAATGCCAAGCCGCCGGTGCTCGAAAACTGCACGCCCAATTCTGGCGATACCGCCTGGATGCTGACCTCGATGGCCATCGTGCTGATGATGACCATTCCCGGCCTGGCGCTGTTCTATGGCGGCATGGTGCGGAAGAAGAACGTGGGCGATACGGTGATGACGAGCTTCGCCATTACCTGTCTCATCAGTATTCTGTGGCTATTGTTCACCTATAGTTTGGCGTTCCGCGGCGGGTCACCATTCATTGGCGGCCTCGATCGCGCCTTCCTGCAAGGTATCGTCAGCAACACCTTCACCAAGGATGGCGTCGGGTTGAACATCGGCACGCCGAATCCGCTGGCGCCGACCATTCCCGAGACCGTCTACTCGATGTTCCAGCTGACCTTCGCGATCATCACCGCGGCGCTGATCGCGGGCTCGTTCGCGGAACGGATGAAGTTCTCGGCGATGCTCTGGTTCATCGGCCTGTGGGCGATCTTCGTCTATTCGCCGGTCGCGCACTGGGTATGGGGACCGGACGGCATCTTCAACAGCGCCAATCCGGACGCCAAATTCCATGTCCTCGACTTCGCCGGCGGCACGGTGGTGCACGTGAATTCCGGCACGGCCGGCCTGATGGCGGCGATTATGCTGGGCAAGCGCAAGGACACAGCCCCAGCGCACAACATGGTGCTGACTATGATCGGCGCCTCGCTCCTGTGGGTCGGCTGGTTCGGCTTTAACGCTGGCTCCGCCGTCAGCGCCGGCATGCAGGCCGGCATGGCGATGGCCGTCACCCATATCGCCACGGCAACCGCGGGCTTTACCTGGATGATCGTCGAGTGGATCATTCGCGGTAAGCCGACAGTCATCGGCATCTGCTCCGGAGCGGTCGCCGGACTTGTCGCCATCACGCCGGCTTCGGGCTTTGTCGGCCCGATGGGGGCGTTCGCCATCGGCATCGCGGCCGGCATCGTCTGCTACTGGGGCTGCACCGGGCTCAAGCACTTCTTTGGCTATGACGATGCGCTCGACGCGTTCGGCGTCCATGCGGTCGGCGGTGCGACTGGCGCCATCCTGACCGGCGTGTTCGCGGTGGCGGCCTACGGCGGGACTGCCGGCCTGATCGAAGGCAATCCCGGCCAGGTCGTCACCCAGCTCATCGGTGTCGGCACCGTGTTCGTCTATGACGTGGTCGTGACCCTGATCATCCTTAAAATCGTCGACATGGTTATCGGCCTGCGCGTGAGTGAGGACGTCGAGCGCGAAGGTCTTGATCTCGCTCTCCACGGCGAGACCATTCAGTAACTTAACGAACGAATCACGCTTGGACGGAGATCCCGGCTCCGTCCACTGCTTAGAGGCCCTGGCCGCAAACCAGGGCCTCTTTTTATCTTGCGGCTCGGTTACCACGATTAACTTTTGTCCGCCGCCGCGACGTCGGGTGATCGGCTGGCGTCTGGCCCAAAAGCGGGACGCCAAACAGCTGAGACAATTGCGATCTGGACAAGGGCCGCCCGGAGTGGCTATGCCAATTTTCAGATGTTCAAGATCAGCATTCCGGGAGGAAATCTCATGTTTCGCAACTACTTTCTTGCCGCTGCCGTCGCGGCGCTCGGCCTGGCGACCATCGGCGGGGCGTCCGCCGAAGACACGGTCAAGATTGGCTTTATCCTGCCCATGACCGGGCAACAGCAATCGACCGGCAAGCAGGAAGCCGCCGGCATCAAGCTTTACATGGCGCAGCATGGCGACATGGTCGCCGGAAAAAAAATTGAGCTCATCATTCGCGACGACGCCGCGATTCCGGACAACACCAAGCGCATCGGCCAGGAGTTGATCGTCAACGAAAAGGTGAACTTCCTCGCCGGCTTTGGCGTCACCCCTGCCGCGCTGTCGGTCGCGCCGCTGGCGACGGAATCAAAGACGCCCGAGATCGTCACCGCCGCCGGCACGTCCATCATCACAGCGAAATCCCCCTATATCGCCCGCACCAGTTTCACGCTGGCGCAATCGACCGTGCCGATGGCGGATTGGGCAGCGGACAACGGGATCAAAAAAGTGGTGACGATGATCTCCGACTATGCGCCGGGCGTCGATGCCGAGAAGTCCTTTACCGGCGAGTTCACCAAGAAGGGCGGGCAGGTGCTTGAGAGCATTCGCTTCCCGCTTGCCAATCCCGATTTTGCGCCGTTCCTGCAGCGCGCCGCCGATCAGAAGCCCGACGCGATCTTTGTCTTTGTGCCATCCGGGCAGGGCGGCACCTTTGTCAAACAATTCGTCGAGCGCGGGCTCGTTAAGGCCGGCATCAAGATCATCGGCCCGGGCGACGTCATGGACGATGATCTGATCAACGGCATGGGCGATGCGGTGATCGGCACCGTCACGGCTCATATCTATTCGGCCGATCACGATTCTCCGACCAACAAGGCGTTTGTCGCCGCATTCGAGAAGGCAAACAACATGCGGCCGAACTTCATGGCCGTCGGTGGCTACGACGGCATGCACCTGATCTATGAGGCGCTGAAGAAGACCGGCGGCAAGACCGACGGTGACTCGTTGATCGCCGCCATGAAGGGCATGGCTTGGGAAAGCCCGCGCGGCCCGATTTCGATCGACCCGCAGACCCGCGACATCGTCCAGAACGTCTACATCCGCAACGTCGAGAAGAAGAACGGCCAGCTTTACAACGTCGAATTTGCGACCTTTCCGGCCGTCAAGGATCCGGTGAAGGCGGCAATGGCGAAGTAAGCACGATCGGCGGCTTTTGACCCGTGCAGTAGTTCCGGGCCCGCCGGCAGGCGTCCGCTGGTCCGGAATCCGTGCCTCCGACCATGTAATAATGCTAAGGGCGTTGGTTTGGGGATTTCGGAAGCCGCTCCGCGGCGTCCGGGACGACGCGGGGGCGTTGGTTCATTCATGTTGACCATTCTGTTCGATGGCGTCGCCTACGGCATGTTGCTGTTCGTGCTGGCGTGCGGCCTTTCCGTCACGCTCGGGCTGATGAATTTCATCAATCTCGCCCATGGCGCCTTCGCGATGGCCGGCGGCTATTGCAGCGTGATCCTGGTCAACCGCCTCGGCGTTCCGTTCGTGCTTGGACTGCCGATAGCGTTCCTGGTGACGGCGCTGATCGGCGGTTTTCTCGAGCGCACGCTCTACATACATGTTTATCGCCGGAGCCATCTCGACCAGGTGCTGTTCACCATCGGGCTGGTGTTCATGGCGGTGGCCGCGACTGACTACGTGATGGGCTCCTCGCAGCAATTCGTGCAGATTCCTGAAGCGCTGCAAGGCCAGTTCATCGTGTTCGGGATCGGGATGAGCAAATACCGGCTGCTCATCATCCTGATTTGCGGCCTGCTGACCATCGGGCTGCAATTGACCGTCGCCAAGACGCGGTTCGGCAGCCGGCTTCGCGCCGCGGTCGACGATCAGCGCGTAGCGCGCGGGCTCGGCATCAATGTCGGCGCGGTGTTCGCGGTGACTTTCGCCTTCGGCTCAGGATTAGCCGGACTTGGCGGCGCGCTTGGCGCGGAAATTCTCGGCCTCGATCCAACCTTCCCGCTCAAATACATGATTTATTTTCTGATCGTGGTGACGGTCGGCGGTACCACCAGCATTACCGGGCCGTTCCTCGCCTCGATCCTGCTCGGCATCGCCGACGTCGCCGGCAAATATTACGTGCCCAGGCTTGGCGCCTTCGTGATCTACACCATCATGATCGTGGTCCTGATCTGGCGGCCGCAGGGCCTGTTTGCGCGCAGCGCGGCACGGTAAGCGCGATGGGGCCGGTCTTCGACCAAGTCTCGGCCTATCTCGGCCGGCGTTCGCGCTGGTCGCCGGCGGAGGTGGTTTTCTGGGTGTTCGTTTTCGCCACCATCTGGCTGTTTCCCGGCAAATATCTGATTATGAAGGATACCGCGATCCTGGCGCTGTTCGCACTGTCGCTCGATCTCATTCTTGGCTACGCCGGCATCATATCACTCGGCCAGGCGGCGTTTTTTGGTCTCGCCGGTTATTTCTCCGGTCTGGTCGCCAAATACGGCCTCATCAACGAGCCGGTCATCGCGCTTATTTGTTCCGGTCTCGTTGCCGCTGTGCTCGGCTTTGTCACGAGCTTTCTGGTGCTGCGCGGTTCCGACCTGACCCGGCTCATGGTCACGCTTGGCGTATCGCTGATCCTGGGCGAGATCGCCAACCGCTTCTCCAACCTGACCGGCGGCGCCGACGGCCTCCAGGGCGTCGATATTGCACCGGTGCTCGGGCTGTTCCGGTTCGATATGTATGGTCACACCGGCTACATCTACTGCCTGATCGTGCTGTTCATCTGCTTTGTCGTGGCACGACGGATCGTCTACTCGCCGTTTGGACTTTCACTGCGCGCTCTAAAAGGCAACATGCTGCGCGCCTCGGCGATCGGTATTCCGGTCAAGCGCCGCATGGTCGGCATCTATACGTTCTCCGCGGGTCTCGCCGGCATCGCCGGCGGACTGCTGACGCAGACAACGGCGTTCTGCTCACTCGACGTGTTCTCGTTCGACCGCTCCGCCGATCTGCTCCTGGTCCTCATCATCGGCGGCTCGGGCTATCTCTACGGCGGGTTGATCGGTGCCGTGATCTACAAATTCCTGCAGGACTGGATTTCAACTCTCACTCCGCAATACTGGCAGTTCTGGATCGGCTTCGTGCTGGTGGTGATCGTGCTTGTCGGCCGCGAGCGGGTCGAGGAATGGATCGGCCTCGTTCGTGGCTCGATCGTCCGTTTGGGCACGCGGCTGGTGGCGCGACCCGCTGCGATCGGCAGCGCCGCCCGCGATGGAAATTGAAGTCATGCCGATCCTCGAAACCGTTCATCTCGAAAAGCGCTTCGGCGGCATCGTTGCGACCAACGACCTTTCGCTCGCGATCGAGAAAGGTGCGCGCCACGCGCTGATCGGCCCGAACGGCGCCGGCAAGACCACGGTGATCAACCTGCTCACCGGTGTTCTCACACCAACCGAAGGCAGCATCATTCTCGACGGCAAGGACATAACTGCCTTGCCGCCCCATGCGCGCGTGCGGCTCGGCATGGCGCGGACCTTCCAGATCAATCAGCTGTTTCCGGATCTCACGCCCCTGGAATCCATCGGTCAGGCAATTTCCGAACGCATGGGCGCCGGTGCTCAATGGTGGCGGGTGATCGGCAGCAAGTCCGCGGTGACCGAGGAGATCGTCGGCATTCTGGAACGATTCCGGTTGGTCGAGGTGATGCACGCGCGCACGGCAATCCTGCCTTACGGCAAGCAGCGGTTGCTCGAAATCGCGCTGGCCTTCGCCTGCCGGCCGCAAGTGCTTCTGCTCGACGAGCCGGCGGCAGGTGTGCCCGAGGCGGAACGCCATGAGCTGCTTGCCACCATCGCCGCACTTCCGGCTGAAGTCACTGTCCTTTTGATCGAGCACGACATGGATCTCGTGTTCTCCTTCGCGGACCGCATCTCAGTTCTGGTCAACGGCGGACTGTTGATTGACGGCGCGCCGGAGGAAGTCGCGCGCGATCCACGGGTCAAAGCGGTCTATCTCGGCGAGGACCTCGATGCCTGATCTTCTCAGCATCGAGCAGTTGTCTGCCGGCTATGGCGAGGCCGTGGTGCTCGCCGGCATCTCTCTGTCGCTGGCCGAGGGGCAGGCGCTTGCGCTCCTTGGCCGCAACGGCATGGGCAAAACGACGCTGATCAATTCCATTGTCGGTGTCACCCGCTATTTCTCCGGCAAGATCACGCTCGATGGCGTCGACATCACCCGGCTGCGCCCCGATCAGCGGGCGAACGCCGGCGTCGGCTGGGTGCCGCAGGAGCGCAACATCTTCAAATCGCTCACTGTGCACGAG
>JBAUGC010000330.1:0-2542 GCA_049679485.1 Xanthobacteraceae bacterium | reverse complement strand
AATTCCGCCAGGCTCGAAAACGGGCCGTGCTCGCGCACTTCGTCGAGGAACGGTTTCGATAACGAGCAGCCGTGCTGGCCGGCGCCCTGTCTCTGGTTGTCGCAATCACCGTACGAGCTGTGGCTGTGCAGTTTCGGGCCTGACCGCATGGTCCACTCAAGCAGCATGAGGTGGTTCGGATCACGCACCGGCAGCGACTTGAACATAACCGTGTTGATGACGCTGAAAATCGCGGTATTGGCGCCGATGCAAAGCGCCAGCGTGAGTACGGCAACGGCGGCGAATCCGGGATTTTTCGCCAGCAGGCGCAGGCCGTAGATTACGTCCCGCCGCCAGCCGGTGAACCACGATAGTTTTCCGCGAGTGTCGAATTCGCGGTCTTCGGTCTGCTGCTGCCAGGCTGCCATAATCGGTTCCTTTCCGTGTTGCGCATCCGCCAGTGCAATTGCCAGTGCCCGCCAATCACGAATGTGCCGCCGCGCGATTTCGGCCGCCTGCGCTTCGCTCGCGCCCATGCGCAGCGCCTCGCAGCAGGCATCCTCCATCTGGCGCGCCAATTCTTCGATGATTTCGGCTTCGCGCTCTGGACGGAAGCCGCTGAGGCGCAGGCGCTGCCGTACGTACTCGGGCCAGTCAGGCATGGCTCGGCCGCACAATCTGGTTGATGGTGGCCACGAACTCGTCCCAGGCGCTGCGCTGGTCCTTCAAAACCTTGCGTCCCGCCGGCGTCAGCCGGTACAGGCGCCGCCGCCGCTCGCCCGATTTCTCCAGCCAGCGGCCCGCAATCAGGCCGCGATCCTCTAGCCGAAACAGAATGGGGTAGAGCGAACCGATGCGAAAGCGGATTTGCCCCTTGGTACGCTCTTCGATCAGCTTGCCGAGATCGTATCCGTGGCGCGGACGCGCTTCGAGAAGGGTGAGAACGAGAAGCTCGGCACTGCCTTTGCTGAGGTCGCGATTGAACATTATGCTTTACAGAAGTATACTTCTGCGGCGCATAGGTTGGCAACCCGTGAGGCGCCGCGCCAGGACGGTAACCCACCCATCTGCGGGACATGTATCAGGCAAAGGACTCATTCAGGCCGAAACTGGAAACCCGGCGCGTAATCGGGGACGCCGCTTGAGAACGGCTTCAATATTGGGCTGGTATTGCTGGTTGCAAGATAACGCGGAGGCCCTCGGAGTGCCTCTGTGGCGATCTCCGGGAGGATCGTCGGCAATTCGTACGGAGATTGGATAGGCCGAGGTTCGTACGAGTTGCACGTGATACGCCCGGAGCAAGACCGATCAACGGCTACAAGCCGCCTTCTCGTTCCCACTCCCAAGCCAGCACTTCTCACACTAGCCGACTATGCGTCAATTTGGGAGCGCCCAATGTTGTACTAAATGCGTTCTTGTCACTTTCCTTGAAAAGGCCGTTCTTCTCGCCGGAGGAAAGGATTCACGCATTCCCGCGTTGTCGTCCTCAACCGGCGATCCAGTTACCATGGAATCCGTATGGCACGCGTCGTGGAAGTTGCACACGGGCTACGGGCTTGCTTTGGAAGTTCGACGCATCGATGATTACAAGATCGCTGCCGCCCCGGACCGGGTCGTAGACGTAGGACAGGTACCATCCGGAGAGTTCGTTCCCGTTCGAACCGTCGGGAGCGAACACAGCCTCAGCAGGTCCACCGGGCGCGCCAGCGGTACCGAACGAATGTTCCTCGGCAGTGCCGGCTTCGAGGTCGTAGCGCACGAGTTTACCCGTACCCACGGTAACGCCGTACCGCGCCGGCATACCGACCAGCCGATCGTCGATACGCGGGAACTCGATAGCGCGCTCGTCGATCTGCTGTTCTATGACGGTGCCACGGCTCAGATTGATCGTCCAGGACCACATCACAGCGTCGGAACCAGGCGCACTATCATCGCGCCACAACTCAGCGTAACGAGCCGCTTGCAGCACGATAAGTTTGCCATCATCGGTGGTCTTATCGAAGGCGTTGAGCACGTGAAAGACGTAGCACGGGTCGATGTCAAACCAACGAATCGGACCATACGGATCGTCGCGGCGCAATACTCCGAGCCGCGCGCCGTAATCGCTGCTCCAGCGGTACGGCATGTCGCGCGGACTATTGCGCGCGATTTCGAGCCGAAACACAAGCGGTAGGTCCATAAACACGATGTGTTCGGCACTCATGGCGAAGTCGTGCATCATGGTCAAGCCGGGAACATCGACGCCGCGGTTAATGATCAGCTCTCCCGCCGCGTTCGCGCGGTGGTAAGTGACATATGGGCTGGTCAGGCTGCCGTAGCCAAAAAAATGTAGCTCGCCGGTTCTCGGGCAGATCTTCGGATGTGCAGTCATCGAGTCGGCAAGCTTGCCGGCGAAGTCGTAGACGCCCAGCGTTTCCAACTCGTTCGTGATCTGATACGGCAGCGATGACTCGACAAGCGCCAGCGTTTTGCCAGCGTGATTTATAACGTTCGTATTGGCCACGCTGGCGTGAAGGTTGCGCGTGCCATCCGCGTTATAGACCAGAGCAGGTTTATCAAAGCT
>JBAUGC010000329.1:0-4373 GCA_049679485.1 Xanthobacteraceae bacterium | reverse complement strand
CCCTCTAGTAGTGGTGCGCATCATGCCAAAGCCCGAACCCAATACAGCGACTCCCAACGAATTTCAGGAACATTCCGGCAGCACAAAACCCGAGATCGACAAAATACCTGCCCAGAACGCCTATCGTGTGATTGATAGCTATGTTTTTGCCGTTTGGAAGGAGCCACCTCCGTCGCCGGCATCGCAAAATGATATCACTACACTAGCGGATAAGCCGACGTAGCGGGAACACCGCGAATATGTCGCGAATGATGTACCAAATGGTGCTGACGTTGGCGCGCTGGGCCACTTCTTCGCGCCGTAGTCCCGCAGTCTGGTGCGCCGAGACGGCAATAAGTCGACGTCCGCCGCCGACGCCGACAAAGAACCGAGGTGCGGCGAGGCGTACGTTTAGTCCGCTATCGGGAGAAAACTGAAATGACGCGGACATCGCCAAAGCGATACCGTCGACGCGAACCGGAATTGAATTTTGCGGCGCAGCAGTGCGGCAGGGAGCGTCTTCTCTCACCCGATTATAGATCGAAGTTCGTTCTTTACCTGATCTATGACCCCCGCCCAGTTCCCTATCTGCTGCTGCCTAAACAGCCTCGCACTCGGGTACCATGGGCTATTGTTCCGATCCAGCAGCCATCGCCAATCGGGATTATAGGGCAACAATATCCAAACCGGTTTGCCTATTGCGCCTGCAAGATGCGCTATACTTGTATCCACCGTGATCACTAGGTCCATGAGATCTAGCAACGCAGCTGTTCCGCTGAAATCTATCAGCTCATCGCCAAAGTACGCGATGCGGCCGAGTTGCCGAAACACAGCAAGGTCTTTTTCCCTAACTTCGTTCTGCAAACATATCCAGTCAGCATCGGCGCTCAGAATCTGAATAAACTGCTCCAATTTCATTGAGCGGTTGTGATCATTCTTGTGGGTGGCACGTCCGCTCCAGACCAGTCCAATTCTTGGCTTAGTCTTCGGCGGCAAGCGAGCCGACCAGGCGACGCGCAATTCCTCGTCAGCTTTTACGTATTGATACCCTGCCGGGATACTTTCAAGTGTAGTCCCAAACGCGAGCGGCAAGCTCAACAATGGGCAATGATATTCAAAATCAGTGGGCTCTTCTTTTTCGTTTATAATCTGGCTTATTGCGTTGTTCTGTTGCAACAGTCCAAACAGCGGTTGCTGTACTGACAAGATGACCTTTGCACCACGCGCTCCCACAAGCTTGACGTATCTGCAGAACTGTATCGTGTCTCCGAACCCCTGTTCCCAGTAGATGAACAAGGTTTTGCCCACGATATCCTCTTCGCCGAGCCAGAGAGGCTGGGGATAGGGGCGAACAGCAATCGGTTCATTGCGCCTTTTGCGCCATTCGTACTGACGCCAACCTTGCTCGAAACGCCCCATCAGCAACAAGCAAAGGCTTCGATTCCAATAAGCCTCCACATAATCTGCTTTCAGCCTGATCGCCTTGTCGTAACTCACAAGCGCAGCCTCGGGGCGTTTCAGGTCCCCCAACGCCCTACCGCGATTGTTGTACGCCTCCGCAAAATCCGGTTTTAGCGAAATCGCCCGGTCGTAACTCGCGACCGCATCTTCGGGGCGTCTTAGGTCTTCCAGCGCGACGCCGCGGCTATTGTATGCCTCCGCATAGTCCGGTTTCAGTGCAATCGCTTTTTTATGGCTCGCGAGCGCTTCTTCGTAACGCTTGAGGCCCTGCAATGCGTTGCCACGATTATTGTGCGCCTCTGCATACTCTTGGTTCAGCGCAATCGCCTTGTCGTAGCTTGCGACCGCATCCTCGGGACGTTTCAGGTCCATCAGCGCGTTGCCTAGATTGTTATGGGCAGCGGCGACCTTTGCGTTTAGCCTGATCGCCTTCGTAATCAGTCCGACCGCCCGCTCCGGTTGCTTCGTTTGAGCGCAAATCACTCCGAGCAAGTGCAGCGCATCAAAGTGGTTTGACTGCTGCTGTAGAACTTCACCATAGATGCGTTCCGCTTCCGCCAGCTTCCCTTGCTGATGCAGCGCCACTGCCTGATCGAACTTGACTTTCAAGGCGATCGCGGCAGGATTTTGTGCCCGCAGTCGTAAACCAGCAGATTTGCCCATTGTTGCTTATCCTGAATCGTTTTCGATCCCATCTTCAGAAGCAGTCACGATTTCGGTTGGGAGTGGCTCAGATAGCTCATCAAACCGCTGTCGGTCCATCGCCAAATCCATAATCCGGTACCAGATCGACGTGAATCCCCACGGCCTTTTTTGCAGTGCGTAAGGCCGGACGTGGCCGCTTCGTCCGCTGCCCTAACGCAGCAAACCGGTAGCGATCGGAGCAACAGCGGACATGCCGCCGACATCGCGGCGACGCAGGTGACCCATAGCAGTCACGTCGCGTTCCCGCTGCGATCACTTCGTCGTCAGTCGCGAGCACGCCAAGCGTTTTTAAGGCTGGCGCCGTAAAATCATCAATAACCGTTAGCCGCAATCGCGCAGCACTTCGCCCCGCCACGAGAACACGAGACCCCGAAGCCGAAGTTGACCTTCCGGCTTTAAATTATTGCCCCTGCTTACACGCCCTTCAGAAATGCTTCGAGGCGTTCGTTGAAGGCAGCACCGGCGAACGGCGCGTTGTGGCCGGCCCCGCGAATGGTGGCACGCTCGGTCTTCAATTCGCGGTGGACAACATCGCAGATCGCCTCGAAAACTCGATGGTGGCCACCTGAGGTGACGAGCTTTGGGAACGACGTGCGCCTGAGCGCGTCGAATGGAATCTCCGCCTCGGCCGCGGGGCGCGCCGCTATCGTCGTGATGACGCCTTGCTCAAGTTCAGGCGGCAGCGGATTTGGAGGCGGTAGAGGCGGCGCCGCGCCCGGTGCGATGGTCGTTTTAGCGAAGGCCTCCAGAAATGCTCGTGGCTCCACGTCTCTCTTGAGGGCTGCCTGCGCCGCCACCATCGCGTCCGCTGCCGGATCGCCTTTGAGCAACCGGAATGCAGACGGTTCGTTGACGACAAGCGACCGCACAGCCTGCGGGCGGAGCGCGGCAGCATAGAGTGCGCCGATGGCACCGTATGAGTGGCCGACCAGGTGTGCGCCGTCACCGAGCAACGCTGCTATATCCCGGGCATCCTCCTCAAAATCTGACCGAACAGACGGGGGCAGGCTCTTGCCGTAACCCCGGCGATTGAGGACCTCCAGTCGCCAGTGTCCTTCGAGTGGTCGCTGCTGACTCCAGGCTAAAGGACCATTGATTACGCTGCCGTGTACCAGCACCACGCGCGGGCCGGAGCCCCAAACAATCACTTCGACAGATGTCGCCTGTGCCATGGTATTCATCGCCATTCGTATATTATGGTGACGCCTGTGCCGCCACCGCCAGCGGACGCCGCTCGCCCGCTTGCGCGATTGCAATTGTTTGTTGCGCGATCGTCGCTCCTTTATAGACGGAGACGTTTTGCCAGCTTACCTTATTGCGTGTTCTGCAACAGACTGTAAATCGGCATAAGCGCGAATGATGCGCGTCTTTTGAGTCGCCGCCCGGCACGGCATTCACCGTCAATGGTGCGCCAATCCCGCAAAACTCCGCGCGCACCTCGGTCGGCGCAACTGTTCTTTACGCCGATCGTTCCTCGCCATATTTGACGGCGAATTCGCGTCCGGTTCGCAGCTCTTACGCCGGCACCGGAACGCTGCACCATACGTGGTGACCGTGCCGAGATTCCTTGATCGGCGATGTCTGAGTTTGGCCCTTTTCGTCATTCGCGACTTGTCCGCGATTTGGTCGCTCCTCGGACAACAGCAGACATTGATCCGCACCAGCGCCTGATCGCTCTGTATCGAATGACCCAATGCGGAAATAACTCGTCTGCTTACCCGCTCGATAGTTTCATGGCCTTCGGCTAAACTGACACACCGTCTGGGATCACTCGGGTGGTTGCCACTTTATCTAAATCTAGCTGACCCTTCGCACTGCGATGCCACCACCGCCAAGACACCTGTCCCAGCACGCTCCGCTTAGAATCGGGAAGGAAAGCAATCATGTATTTCACCGATGACTCGCTGTTACCCGAAAATCAGGCGCCGTTGATGATCACCGCCGCGCCTTACGGACCGATGTGGATGCCGGGGGATTGCACGCCGGAACAGCGACTCCCCGTCACCTGGGAAGAGCAAACCCAGATCGCGGTGGATTGTTACAACGCAGGCGCCACGGTTTTACACATCCATGTGCGCGACCCCAAGACGGGTCACATTTCCAAGAATTTGAAGGAATACGACGAGCAAATCGCGCGGCTGCGCAAGGCTTGTGCCAAAGATGATCCTGCAAGTCGGCGGTTCGATCTCATTCGCACCGGAGCCCGGCGAAGAGGCGAAGTTTCAGAG
>JBAUGC010000328.1:0-1616 GCA_049679485.1 Xanthobacteraceae bacterium | reverse complement strand
GTAGAAAGCCCGCATCAACGATGTCGCGAGCCGGATACGACTGCGGAGCGCCTGGGGGCTGGCTGGTCAGGTGAAGCTCGGATTTGTTCACCGCTCCTGCACTCGCGGTCTCCCCGGGCGCGGCTGGATTCAGGCGGACAAAGCACCGAGAATTTCCATTAACAAACAATCCCTCGGTCGCAACGGTCCACTCCTCAAGATGGGATCGAAGGAAGTCGGCGTAGCTTCTCAAAAAGACCGCCAATTCCTTATTCTGCTCCACTTGGGCGAAACCGGCCGCGCAGATAAATGCCGATATGATCGCGGCAAGGGTGGACGGTGAATATCCGCTGCCTTCTTCCCATCGTTCCTCGCCTGTTACAGGACCGCTGTGCAGCAAAAAGCCGACGGCTCGGTTCACCATCGTGCCGGGGTCGAACTGATCCATGAGCTGGAGTTGATGGAGGCGCCAGGCAAGCAACACGGGGAATGCAACTTCATCCAGCTGCATTCCTTTCCAGAAGGCCTTGCCATTCACCCAGAAGTTCTGTGGAAAGCTGCCGTCTTCTTCCTGCCGCGCGGCCAGATAGATCAGAGCGCGCAAAGGCGCATGGGTTTCGCCCGCCGCGAGCAACCCCATGGCGCTTTCCACCATGTCCCTGGTCCATACCAGGTGATAGCCGCCTTTACCTTCGCTGTCGTTGCGCGCCTCTCCCCAGGGAATCGTGAGCGACGCGACGAAGGCACCCTGGTACAACTTGTCCTCGTGAGTCAGCAACAGGTTGTGGCTCGATTCACAAAGCCGCCCGCTGTCTCCACTGGATTTCCTGAGCGCTTGGCTGTCTTTCGCGGCCATCTCCCACTGATGCATGAAGAGTTTGCGTTGTTCTTCGTATGCAACACCCAGGCTTTGAAACAAGCACGATGTAGCGCTGGCAAGAGTCTCACCGAAGGCGACGCCGATGGTGAACTCCTGAGTCTCGGAGAGGTCAAGTTCTCCGGTAAGAGCCACGTTGCCGTTCTTCGCCTGATCGAATTGAAAGTTCATTTTGCGGTTCTTCACCAAGTCGGTGTACCCGTCGCTTTGTCCGACGTAGCCACACGACAGTCTCGAAAAGCCACAGGTTGCGCCGACCACGATCCAGCGGTCCTGCTTCTCAGCTACCAGCAACTGGCGCCCCGACACTTCAACCACGAAGGCGTTGTTGCCTTCTCCTCCAACCTCCAGATGGGGAGCGCACAGGACGTAGACCTTTAGCTTTTTCAGGAAGTCAGGGTTTCCTTCCAGCTTTGTGTGCATCAGCACGCAGGGGCGCGTTGA
Source organism: Xanthobacteraceae bacterium (assembly GCA_049679485.1). Classification (GTDB taxonomy): domain Bacteria; phylum Pseudomonadota; class Alphaproteobacteria; order Rhizobiales; family Xanthobacteraceae; genus BOG-931. The sequence goes on along the minus strand of JBAUGC010000328.1, from coordinate 316 downwards.
TGCCGCAATGATTTCCTTCACGAAGGCGAAACGTCCTTCCGAATCGTGTCGGCGGATTCGATATCCCTGAGAAGGAGACATACGTTCGACCTGGTAATCCAGGTCCTGCTTTTCCTCAAGGAACAGTCCGTTACCATCGGAAAAGAGAAATTCCAGATCGCGCAGCTGGGGCCGGTCGACCGTCGGGTAGTAAATCTCTGTAAGAATGCCACGTCCGATGGTGAACCAGACACGCCCTCCCATTGAATACGCGGTACCGACTCCGTCCTTCGCAGCGCCAGTCCAATGAGGTTCATATCCCGGTGCCCCGAATGCA
>JBAUGC010000327.1:0-3803 GCA_049679485.1 Xanthobacteraceae bacterium | reverse complement strand
GCCTCGCCTTGGTCATCAATACCGGAAGCAATCCGATTACCAATTTGGGCACGCTAGAGGCCACCTCGAGCGGCGGACTCGACATCGACAGCAATGTCAGCAACTCGAAGACAATCGAGGCAATCGGTACCAACGCCAAGGTGGTGATTGAAAGTACGATCACCGACACCACGACGGGATTGGTGCTCGCGTCGGGTTCCGGCGCGCAGGTTGATCTCGACAATGCCACGATCGCGGGCGGCACGCTGCAAACCTCCGGCAGCAACGCGTTGATCGAGACGGTCAGCGGCAGCACTGACGTGCTTGAGGGCGGAGATATCAGCGCGGGTTCGACTGTCGAGGTCAACAGCAACACAACTCTGCTGCTTGACGGCACGGTCGACAATTCCGGCACGCTCTTGGTGAATGGCGGAATGCTGGATGTCGATGGTATCCTCAAAGGCGGCACGACCGAGATCAGCGGTGCCGGTCGGATGGTGATCGCAGGGGCCAGCAGCGAAAACGTCGCCTTCCAGGCGAAATCCACCGGCGAACTCGTGCTCGATCAGGCGACCAGCTACATCGGAGAAATCTCCGGATTTGGCACGACCCAATCCATCGATCTCACCGATATCAATTTTGCCGCGGGCGTGAAGGTCGGTTATGTGTCCAACAACAGGCAGAACACCAGCGGCGTACTGACCATTACGGAAGGCACCCAGACGGTTCGCCTCGAAATAGAAGGCAGTTACACGCTGGCGAATTTCAAAGTCGCCAGCGACGGTGACGGCGGCACGCTGCTCACAGACCCAACGGTCGTGACCCAAGGGCCCGGCAGCGCGCCAGCGACCATCGGTAACGACACGGTTCTTCAGGTCAATACGCCCGACAGCGGTAACGTGACGTTCTCTGGAACGACCGGGACGCTATCGCTCGACCAGCCCGCCACATTTACCGGAAAGGTCTCAGGATTCGGGGCGCAGAACGCCATTGACCTGCCTGGAATGGCCTTCGGCAACCAAGCCACGCTGGGCTATTCACCGAATAGCAACAACACCGGCGGTACGTTGAAGATATCGGACGGTGCGGGTAGTGCCAGCATCGCGCTCTTGGGCAGCTATATGGCGTCGAGTTTCGCTTTGGAGAGCGATAATCACGGCGGCACCATGGTGGTTACCGAGGCATCGCAAGTGGCTAATCAGTCGTTACTAGCCACCCCTCATCACGCCTGAGGAAAGCAAACGGCGAGCCGGGGATTGTTGGACTGGCACGTAATGCGGCTTGCCGAATGTCCGCGTAAACGGGGGTTGGTGGGGTGTTCGTAGCGACTGACAAGCCTGCCCCGGCAGAGTCCGGGCTCGCCGCCCTGGTGCTACTGCTGCGATTCAACGGCATCGGTGCCGATCCCGAGCAAATCCGGCATCGCTTCGGCGATAGCATTGGCGTGCCGGAAATGCTCCGCTGCGCCAAGGAACTTGGGCTCAAGGCGCGCGCCCATCAATCGAAATGGCGTCAGCTAAAGAAGACGCCGCTCCCCGCCATCGCCGTGTTACGTGATGGCTGTTTTCTCATCCTTGGCAAGGCCGGCGAGGATCAGGTTCTCGTTCAGAATCCGAGCCCTTCATCGCGACCGATGCTCATGTGGCGCGATGAATTCGAAGAGATCTGGGACGGCGGGCTGGTGCTGATGACCGCTCGTGTGGGACTCGTCGACCTGTCGCGTCGCTTCGGGGTAGGTTGGTTTCTAGGCGCAATACATAAATACCGGCACCTGCTTGGCGAAGTGCTTGCTGCCTCATTCTTTCTTCAACTCTTCGCACTGGTCTCGCCTCTATTCTTCCAAGTCGTCATCGATAAGGTGTTGGTCAACCGGACCTTGAGTACGCTTGATGTGCTCGTTTTCGGTCTTGTCGCCATTTCGGCTTTCGAAACGATCCTCGGCATCCTGCGCACATATCTCTTTTCGCATACGACGAACCGTATCGATGTCGAGCTAGGCGCCCGGCTGTTTCGTCACCTTTTGGCGCTGCCAATTTCCTATTTTCAGGCGCGGCGGGTTGGCGATTCCGTCGCGCGGGTACGAGAACTCGAAAACATTCGAAACTTCCTCACCAGCTCCGCATTAACGCTGGTCATCGACCTCTTCTTCACGTTCGTCTTTATCGCCGTGATGTTCGTCTATTCGCCGCTGCTCACCGCGATCGTAGTGGCGGCTTTTCCGTTCTACGTCGGCATATCAATGGCTGCGACACCGCTGTTTCGCCATCGTTTAGATGAGAAATTTGCGCGCGGTGCCGAGAACCAAGCCTTTCTGGTAGAGAGCGTAACGGGGATCGAGACGCTCAAGGCGATGGCGGTTGAACCGCAGATGCAGCGTCGCTGGGAAGAGCAACTCGCCGGTTATGTCACCGCGAGCTTCCGCGTCATCAGCCTGAGCAATACCACGAGCCAGACCGTTCAGTTGATCAGCAAGCTGGTCACCGCCGCGGTCCTGTATTTCGGCGCCAGGCTGGTGATCGATGGCTCTCTCACAATCGGCGAACTGGTCGCTTTTAATATATTTGCGGGCAGGGTGAGCGCGCCCGTCCTGCGCCTTGCTCAAATGTGGCAAGATTTCCATCAAGCCCGCCTGTCGGTGGCACGGCTCGGCGATATCCTCAATACCCCGGCCGAGCCGACTTTCAATCCCGGCCGCGCGGCGTTGCCGGCGATCCGCGGCGACGTCACATTCGAACACGTCACTTTTCGTTATCGCATCGATGGTCCTGAGGTTCTGCACGACGTTTGTCTCAGCGTTCCAGCCGGCCAAGTTGTTGGCATTGTCGGAGCCTCCGGTTCGGGAAAGAGTACGTTCGCCAAGCTCATCCAGCGCCTCTACGTTCCTGAGGGTGGACGTGTGCTCGTCGATGGCACGGATCTCGCCATGGTGGACAGTGCTTGGTTGCGCCGCCAAATGGGGATCGTGTTACAGGACAATATCCTGTTCAACCGCTCGATCCGGGATAATATCGCGCTCGCCGAACCGGGCATGCCCATTGAACGGGTGATCGCTGCAGCCACACTCGCCGGCGCTCACGATTTCATTCTGGAACTGTCAGAGGGCTACGACACGATTGTCGGAGAGCGTGGCAGCAGCCTGTCGGGCGGCCAACGTCAGCGCGTGGCGATTGCTCGTGCACTTCTCTGTGAGCCGCGGGTCCTAATCTTTGACGAGGCCACCAGCGCTCTGGACTATGAAAGTGAGCGCATCATTCAGCAGAACATGGGGCAAATCGCAAAAGGCCGCACGGTTTTCATCATCGCCCATCGATTGTCAACCGTTCGCTTTGCCGACCGTATTCTCACGCTCGACCATGGCCGCCTGATTGAAGATGGAAGTCACGACGAGCTGGTTCGCAGAGGCGGACGCTACGCGACGCTTCACCGCTTGCAGAGTGGAATTCATGAAGTCCGCTGAGGACGCCATCGAAGTCGTCAAGAACGTGATCTCCCTGCCGGTGCGGCGGGAAGCTCGCGAAAGGGAGGTATTGGCGTTTCTGCCTGCCGCGCTTGAGATCGTCGAGACGCCACCGTCACCCATCGGTCACGCGATCGGCGGCACGATCATCGCCCTATTTGCCGTGGCGCTGATATGGGCAACCTTCGGGCATATAGATATTGTCGCGTCCGCATCGGGGAAAGTTGTCCCGAGCGGCCGTGTCAAGGTGGTGCAACCCTTCGACGCTGGCGTTGTGCGCGCCATCCGCATCCACGACGGCGAAGTCGTTAAAGCCGGCGATGTCTTGATCGAACTCGATCCCACCATCACGACGGCGGAAGCGGAC
>JBAUGC010000326.1:0-6995 GCA_049679485.1 Xanthobacteraceae bacterium | reverse complement strand
CCAACGTGCTGGCCGCCGCCGCCTCGATGCTGCAGGCCGATCCGAAGACGCTCGACATCCGCGGCGGCATCGTCGTCGATGCCGACACCGGCCGCGAACGGGTACCGCTCGAAGAAGTCGCGCGCGTCGTCTATTTTCGCCCCGACACGCTGCCGCCCGATTTCCAGGCCGAATTTGTGGTGACACGGCATTACGTGCCCCGCGCCTGGCCGTTTGCTTTCACCAACGGCGTGCAAGCCTCCTATCTCGAGGTCGACGTCAAGACCGGCGAAGTGAGGCTGCTCAAACACTGGTGCGTCGAGGACTGCGGCACCGTGATCAACCCGCAGCTCGTCGACGAGCAGATCCGCGGCGGCATCGTGCAGGGCATCGGCGGCGTGCTTTACGAGCACTGCCAATATGACGAGACGGGCCAGCTCCTCAACGGCAACATGATGGACTATCTGGTGCCAATGGCCGGCGAGATGCCGGACATCGACATCGGCCACATAGTGACGCCGACGGCGGATTCCGAGCTTGGCGCCAAGGGCGCCGGCGAAGCCGGCACCGCCGGGGCGCCGGCCTGCATCATGAATGCCATCAACGACGCGCTGCGACCGCTGAACGCCGCGCCGATCGTGGCCATGCCGATCACGCCGGAGCGGGTGCTGCGGGCGCTGGGCCGGATTTGATCTCTCCTCCCCCGCATGCGGGGGAGGTGGCGAGCAAAGCTCGCCGGTAGGGGCAGGAGCTAAGCGCGCCGAGCAAGCCAGTCCCCTCCACCATGCTTCGCATGGTCCCCCTCCCCCGCTTCGCGGGGGCGGAAACACTCCCTACAATGCCCGCCCGGAGGAAACGCACGCATGGGCGACTGGAAAGATCGCGACGTCATCATCGTCGGCGGCGGCATCGGAGGGCTCGCTGCGGCGCTGGCTCTGGCGCGCAGCGGCATCGCTTCGCAGATCATTGAGCAGGCGCCGGAGTTCAAGGAGATCGGCGCCGGCATCCAGCTTGGACCGAATGTGTTCTGGATGTTCGAAGTCCTCGGCTTGATCGAGCAGGTCAGCGCGCTCGCGGTGTTTCCCGACAACCTGATCATGATGGACTCGATCAGCGGCGAGGAAGTCACGCGCGTGTCGCTCGGCGAAGCGTTTTGCAAGAGGTTCAAGCATCCCTACGCGCTCATTCATCGCGCCGATTTGCACAAAGTGTTGCTCGACGCCTGCCGCAAGTCCGATCGCATCCGTTTCGACGCCGGGCAGAAAGTCGTCAAGGTCGAGGAGAGCAACGACGGCGTCACAGTGCAGACCGAGAGCGGCAAGGAATACCGCGGCGTCGCCTTGATCGGCGCCGACGGCATCTGGTCGATGATCCGGCAGATCGTGGCCGGCGACGGCGAGCCGCGCCCGGCTGGCCACGTCACCTACCGCGCCGTGCTGCCGACATCGGAGATGCCGGAAAAATTTCGCTGGCGCGACATGGTGGTATGGGCCGGCGAGAAGGTGCATCTGGTGCACTATCCACTACGCACCGGCGACCTGTTCAACCTCGTCGCCGTGTTTCATTCCGACCGCTACGAGGAAGGTTGGGACAGTTACGGCGATCCCGCCGAGCTGTACGAGCGCTTCGCCAAGACCTGCGAGCCGGTCCGAACTCTACTTTCTAAGATCGAAAGCTGGCGCATGTGGGTGGTGTGCGACCGGCCGCCAATCAAGGAATGGAGTCGCGGCCGCATCACGCTCCTCGGCGATGCCGCGCATCCGATGCTGCAATATCTGGCGCAAGGCGCCAACATGGCGATCGAAGACGCCGTCTGCCTTGCCATCAAGATCGTGGAGTGCGGTGGCGATTATCCGGCAGCCTTCCGCGCCTATCCGCAGGCACGCTATCTGCGCACCGGCCGGGTGCAGATCATGGCCCGCGTCTATGGCGAGTTCTTCCATGCCGGCGGGGTAGCAAAAGAACTGCGCAACATGATGCTCGGCGCCCGCACGCCGGCCGACCACATCGCCGGCGTGGAATGGCTTTACGGCGAGCAGCCGGAGCTGACCCGCGGAATTGCCGCGGCCGCACCGGCGATGGCCTCGTGAGCTATCCCTCTTAGCTTTCCATGCCGGGCAAAACCGGTCCGCCGCGGTGAAAGTCCGGTAGCGGCAGCGGCCCCCAAATCGTGGTGGCCGGGCCGGTTTCCCAGATCTTCGGCCGCTGCGGTGTGTCGCGATGCCAGGGGCGCGGCTCGAAATAGCCTAGTCCCTCATCGACTACGCGATCGAGTTCGCAGAAAAGTTCGATGAGCTGATCATCCGGCGTTCGGTGATAGATGGCGACGTTGTGTCCCGGCCCGTGCCGCACCGGTCCCCAAAGGATCGGGATATTCCGCTGACCGAACAGGTCGCAGGCATTCTGCAAATGGCTGAAGTCCTTCAGCTCGAATGCAATGTGATGCATCCCGGTATGGGGGCCGCGAACGAAATTCACGGTGTGATGGTCGGCATTGCAGCGCATAAACACGAACCAGTCGTCGATCCAGTCTGAGACCTTGAACCCTAGAACCCCGGCGTAAAAATCCGCGGCCTGTTGCGGATCGTCCACCACCCAGGCGACGTGACCAAGCTTGAGCGGCCCGACGCCGTGATGCGCCAAATGCTTGCCGAGATGGTTCCACTCACGGAACAGCGCGATGCCAGTGCCCTTGTTGTCGCGAAACGTCAGCACCGGTCCCATGCCCGGGACGGAATCGTTACGCAGCTCGCTCCTGACCCCGTCCTGTTCGAGTTCCCGCGCCAGCACGCCGAAATCGCAATCCGGGGCGACTTCGAACGACAGCATGGCGCAACGCTCGGCATCGCCTTTGTTGAGCTCGACGGCGAGCTGGCCGATCTTGGTGGTAAGAAAGGCACGGTCCTTTTCGCGCTCGGCGAGCACTAACCCCACGACCTCCGTGTAATAGTCGATCATGGGTTGCAGATCGGGCGTCTCGAATGTGGCGTGTCCGATGCGTCTGGGCTTGACCATGGCGTTCTCCCGACCGGCCGCTTGTCCGTGACCTTTTCGGTCAATCAATCACCATGACCGCACCAACTCAAGGCTGTCGGTTTTGCGGAACACGCTGAGCGGCCTTGCCAATTGCGCCGGATCGCGGTTTGGTCGCCGCCGTGATTCACAGGGAGAAGATGCACATGGCTGGGTCAAAGCTCGCCGGCTACAAGCTCGCGACATACCAAACGAGCGACGGTCCGCGCGCGGGCATGGTGGTCGGCGACGAGGTGTTCGATGCCGCGAAGCTTACCGGCAAGGCCGCGTATGCCACGATTGCGGGCATTCTGGCCGACTGGAAAACGGCGGAAGCCGCGCTGAAGAAGGCCGCCGCCGGCGCCGGCAAGAGCAAAGCCAAGCGCCAGCCGCTGCGCAAGACCAAATTGCTCGCGCCGGTGCCGTACCCGCCGACCATCTTCTGCGCCGGCGCCAACTACGCCGACCACGCCGCGGCGATGGCGCGCAAGCAGGGCCACCCGGAACCGCCCGATCCGCACGAGCAGGGCTTGAAGCCTTGGCACTTCATCAAGGCCGGCCGCACCATCACCGCTCCAGGCGCGACCGTCAAAGCTTCACATTACGCCAAGGACCTGGATTGGGAAATCGAACTTGCCGCGGTCATCGGCCGGCCCGCCAAAGACGTGCCGCTAAACAAGGCGCTGAGCTACGTCGCCGGCTACACGGTCGCGAACGACTTCTCAGCCCGGGATCGCGGCCGCCGGCCCGGCGTCGAAGAGACTTCGTTTTTCAAGATGGACTGGACCAAGCACAAGAGCTTCGACGGCTCGTGCCCGATCGGCCCGTGGATCACGCCGGCGAGCGACATCGCCGATCCGCAGAAACTCGCGCTGAAGCTTTGGGTCAACGGCGTGCTCAAACAGGATTCCAACTCCAGCAAGATGCTGTTCACGCTGGCCGAGCAGATCGCGCAGCTCTCCGTCAACATGACGCTGCATCCCGGCGACCTGATTCTGACCGGCACGCCGTCGGGCACCGGCGCCGAAAGCGGCGAGTTCCTCAAAGCCGGCGATGTGGTCAAGGTGTGGATCGAAGGCATCGGCGAGTTCAGCAACAAGATAGCTTAAATTCCTCGACGCGTTGTGGGCGGGAAGTGTCCACGCTAAACTGAACATGTTTCCCGGACGCGGTGCAGCGCGGAGCGATGCACCGCTGATCCGGGATCGTCCCAAGCTCGGCATATGGTACGATCCCGGTTCTGCAGCGCAGCACTGCGCTACGCTTCGTGCTGCGCCGCGCCCGGGATACGAGTGAACAGAGTAGTGAAACAATGCCGGAAAAATTCGTCGCCAAGCTGACCGAGTTCAGGGACGGTGAACGCCGCATCGTTTTTGTCGGCGACAACGAGATCGGCGTGTTCCGTCACGAGGGCGAGTTCTACGCCTACTCCAATTTCTGCCTGCATCAGGGCGGCCCGGCCTGCGAGGGCCTGACCATCGCCAAGGTCGAGGAGCGACTGCGGCCTGACAAGACCTCGATGGGGCTCTACTTCTCCGAGAGCGAGATGCACTTCGTCTGCCCCTGGCATGGTATGGAATACGATATGAAGACCGGCGAATGCGTCAGCGACCGCCGCATGAAGCTGAAGAAATATCCGGTCCTGCAGAAGGGAGACGAGGTCTATGTCCTCGCCTAAGCGCATGGCCAAAGACGCCGTCAAACGCGCGCTCAATGCCGCGAGCCGCACACGATCCGCCCTGCCTGCGGCCAAACCACCTCCCAAGCCCGCTAACGGCGATGCGGCCGAGGCCAGGCGGCTCGCCGCAGCAATCGAGCGCGGCATCGCCGACGGCCGGCTCGACATACTCACGCCCGAGGCGCTGCAGAACCTGATCGCGGCCGCCTGCCGGCTCTACGCCGCGCGCCGCGCCGCCGGCGAGGAATTGGCGCCGGTGCCGAAAAATTCGCTTGCCGCCACCGACGTGATGATCACCGCGAGCGGACTGTTGCAGGCCGCCAATCTCGCCGTTTTCGAGCTGGGCATGTGGCAGGGCTGGACGGGGCGGTGAAGCCAAGGGAAGACTTATTTCCGTTCATTCCCGCGCTAGCGGAAATCCAGCTCTGGGTCCCCGCCTTCGCGGGGACGAGCGGGTTAGGGCAACGAACGCCCGGAGCAACAACATGGACCTGATAGCCGACCGCGGGCGCCGCGTAACCATCGAAGAGCTCAACACCACCCGGCTGCTCGCTCACGCGCGCAAGCAGGCGCATCAGCGCAAGTTTGATGACATTCTGATCGTCGACGTCGACGCGCACCATTACGAGAATGAGCACTACGACGAGTTCTTGCCGTTCATGGAGAACGACGTACTGCGCCAACTCACCACGGTCGGCCGCGGCACCAAACAACGGCCGGGTATCGTACCGATGCCAACCGGCTACCAGGACATGGGCGGCCGGGTGACGCGCTATCCGATGCGCGGCAGCGAGAAGACCGAGGACGGCAAGCTCCGCGACGTGCAGCTCGGCCATCGCTGGATGGACGCGATGGGCGTCGATTATTCCTGCCTGTTCCCGACCGGCATGCTCAATATCGGGCTTCATCCGCAGCCCGAAATGGAGGTCGAGCTGTGCTGGGCCTACAATCGCTGGCTGACCGAGAAGGTGATGCCGGAGGCGGGCGGTCGGTTCTTTTCGCTGCTATGCCTGCCGTTCAGCGATCCCGATGCCGCGTTGCGCCATGTCGAAACGTTCGGCGAACGCAAGCATGTCGGTGGCTTCATGGTGACGACGGTGCGCTCCCACATGGGCGTGCACGACAACGCCTACATGAAAGTCTATCGGGCAATGGAGGAGCGCGGCCTCTCCATCGCGTTTCATTCCGGCGTCAACTGGAGCGACACCGCGTTCAAGAGCTGCAATCGTTTCATCTCGGTGCACGCGCTTGGCTTCACCTGGTACAACATCGTCAATTGCACCAACTGGGTGGTCAACGGCATCGGCGAGCGCTTCCCCAAGCTGCCGGTGATCTGGATGGAGTCGGGGCTTGCCTGGATTCCATTCCTGATGCAGCGGCTCGATCACGAATACATGCTGCGGCCGTCGGAATGTCCGCTCCTGAAAAAGAAGCCGTCCGACTACATGCGCGACATGTACTATTCATCGCAGCCGATGGAGATCCAGGATTACGATGCGATGGAGACCACATTCCGCATGATCAACGCGGAAACCCAGCTGCTCTACTCCTCCGATTATCCGCACTGGGACTTCGACCTGCCGGCGACAATCTGGGACCTGCCGTTCCTGTCGGAGAAGGCCAAGCACAACATCCTTGGCGGCACAGCAGCGCGCCTGTTCAAGCTGCCGCCGCGCAATGAGAAGCAGAAAGAGAATTTGAAGAAATTCGGCAATCTCGGCGTTGCGGCTTGAGGCACGTGATATGCACAAGCATGCCATTCGCATCGACCGGACCAAGCCGCTCTCCGCCGAGCCGCACTCCGGCCATAACCGCTATCACCCGGACATCGCGCCGGTCACGGAAGTAGCCGAGGGCGATGAGGTCATTCTCGAAACGCGCGACTCCGTCGACGGCCAGATCGGCCCGGACACTACCGTCGCCGACCTGGCGCACCTCGATGCCGGCCGTATTCATCCGCTGACCGGCCCGGTATTCGTCAAGGGCGCCGAGCCTGGCGACATGATCGAGGTCGAATTCCTCGATATTGCCCCGCAACCGGTCGCGTTCAGCTCGATCGTCCCCGGCCTCGGCTTTCTGCGCGACGTGATGACGACGCCGTTCGTGGTGCACTGGAAGATCAGCGACGGCTGGGCGACGTCCGCTGAAATTCCCGGCGTGCGCATTCCCGGCGCGCCGTTCATGGGCATCTCCGGCACGGCACCGTCGGCGCAGAAGCTCAAGGAGTGGACTGAACGCGAGCAGCGCGCGCTCGATGCCGGCGGTTTCGTGATGCCGCCGAGCCCGGCCGGCGCGGTGCCGGGCGGGCGCTGCGGCCTCGAAGGCC
>JBAUGC010000325.1:0-2124 GCA_049679485.1 Xanthobacteraceae bacterium | reverse complement strand
CAAGCGCATAGCCGCCGAACCGCGGCGGCACCAGGATGCGGGTGATGCCGGCGGCAAGCAGTGCGTCGATCGATTCTCGCGGCAGCGTCCGCGCCTCTTCCGCCGCGGCGGCGCGGTCGCGAATGCCTGCGGTCAGCGCCCGCACTCGGGAGACAACCGCGTCATGCGACTCCGCCGCGTCACCCGTCGCCTTGGTTGCCATCGCTTTGCCCCAGCGTCGCCTGATGCGCCTTGGTCTTGCACGTCAGAGTGCCCGCCTGTAGTCGCATCGGCAACATCACTCGCACGCTGCGTTCTAACTTAGATATAGGAACTTCTTCAAATTGTTAGAACCACATTTTTTCTTGCTAGGTGACCGCCAAAATTAGCTCGCGAGAAACGCCATGGACAGGAGGAGATCGGCCTGCAGCCCGTCATCGACGGCGAGCTGCGGCGTGAAATGTGGGATTGGGACTTCCTCGGCGGTTTGGACGGGGTTCAGACTACCCCTTAGCGGGCCGTCCTAATCATCCAGACCGATCAACATTTCACCGCAATCGAGCAGTCGAAGCAGCGGCCCGTCGGTCCAGGTCACGACTTCGCCGCGGAATCCCATCTCGCGGTCGAGCTCTTCGTCGTCCCCTCTGGCCGCGGCTTTCTCCAATTCGGCGCAGGTCAGTTTCCGGTTCACGACGAATACATCCAATATTCGCGGACCATCGAGCGTACCCGCCGAATTGCGGACGTAACCCATGATGCCGCCATGTTGATTATAGGCGAGCTTGTGGAGGTAATCCCTGAGTGTCATCGGGTCACGGCAGCACGGTGTTGCGGTTGGCGGCCGCTTGACACCTATTTTCGCGAAATTCATATCTACGATCAAGTTCCGTCTCTAGAACAAAATGTTCGGCCGCGCGCTCAATCCGAAGAGACATCGATGGCCTTCCGACGGCTCTGCGCCATGACCGCTCTGCTTAGGGGCGATATGCGCGAGTTTGAACTGGAGGGCCACAGCATTCTCGTCGTATGGCCCGAACAAGGTGACTTGCGGGCGTTTCAGGCGCATTGCCTGCACGAGAGCCTTCCTTTGGTCGATGGCAGCTTGGTGAGGAATGAGCTAACTTGCGCCGCGCACAATTGGACGTTCGACGCGCAAACCGGCGAAAATACGATGCCCGGAGAGGGCTGCCTCGCTGTATATCCCTTGCGCGTTGACGATGACGACGTGCTGGTCGACCTTGAGGCGATGAAGCCCAGTCGAAGAGGCGAATGAAATGCTCGATATCCGAAGACCCGCTCTTGATGCCGCCGATCGGCCGGTTTCCGCGCAATCGCTTCAAGCGTTGCTCAAGATCGACGCAAGCGGCAGAAGCCAGGTGCACCGGAGCGTCTACACCGACCCCGCGATCTTCGATCTGGAAATGAAGTACATCTGGGAGCGAGTCTGGGTCTACATCGGCCATGAAAGTCAATTGAAGAAGCCTGGCGATTACGTCACCGGATCGCTCGGAAGGCAGCCTATCTTTGCCATACGCGACAAGCAGGGCGACATCGGCGTCTTCGTCAATGCCTGCTCGCATCGCGGTGCGATGCTCTGCCGACTTTCACGCGGCAACGCCCGCATTCTCGCGTGCCCTTACCATGGCTGGACGTTCAGCACCGACGGCAATCTCATAGCGCCGAAGGACGAATCGACCGGCGCGTATCCGGACAGCTTCGACAAGCAATCGCTGGGGCTCAAGCGGATTCCGCGCGTGGCGTCTTACAAGGGCTTTATCTTTGCATGCCTCGACGCCAGCATCGAATCGCTCGATGAATATCTTGGAGACGCCAAGTGCTTCATTGACATGTTGGCCGATCAGGGACCGTCGCTTGAGATTCTCGAGGGTGTTTGCTCTTACGTTTACAAGGGAAACTGGAAGCTCCAGGCCGAGAACGGCGTCGATGGATATCATCCGAGCACGGTTCACTGGAACTTCATCGCCACGCAAAAACATCGCGCCAAGACCAACGGGGCTGGCGACAAAGTCATAGGCATGAATCCGATGACCGCCGCCGGCGGCTATTTTGATTTCGGTCACGGTCACACCATGATCTGGGGCGATTGGACCAACCCTGAGGATCGCTTCAATTATTCGAGGCACG
>JBAUGC010000324.1:0-4967 GCA_049679485.1 Xanthobacteraceae bacterium | reverse complement strand
GTCACGCACCCTGACATGGTGCGTTATTTCATGACCATCCGCGAAGCCTGTGACCTCGTCGTCACCGCCGCGAGCCACGCACTTGGGCCGACGCGCTCCGACGTGTCGGTCTATGTGCTCAACATGGGTCAGCCGGTAAAGATCGTGGATCTCGCCGAACGCATGATCCGGCTCGCCGGCCTCGAACCCGGCCGCGACATCGATATCATTTTCACCGGCGCGCGCCCGGGCGAGCGCATGCAGGAAGTCCTCTTTGCCCAGGGCGAGCCGACGATGGAAATCGGGGTCGTCGGCGTCGTCGCCGCCCGTCCGGCTCAGCCCTCGGTCGAGGTGATGCGGGGCTGGCTTGCCATGCTGGAACGGGGCCTGCAGCGTGAAGAGCGCGAGGCCATCTACCGCGTGCTGCGTGACGCGGTGCCCGATTTCCAGGGCGCAGCGGCTTAAACGGCCAAGCGGCCGGCGGGCCCATAATACGACGTCCGAACCGCCGCAGAATTTCTCCCGCGAGCACCATCTCTTTAGGTCCAATCGGGCAGACGCACTTTGCTTTCGGCGGAGCGTGATCTGTTTGACCAGCGCCTCGGCGCGGACGGTGCGAGAGCCTGCTCGGCCGGCTATTTTTTGCCTTTTGCAAATGCAGCAAGCAGCCAAGCCACCAAGAGCGCACCGGCAGTGAGCGCGCCGAGGTCGCTCAGCTTGCCGGGCACGATGATGGTGATGGCTGCCAGCACGCCGAGGCAGACATTCACCGCGAAGACCCGCGCAACGACGTCGAGAACGGAAAGGCCGCGCTCAGTCGCGATCTGGTAAAAGTGCGTACGGTGCGCCTGCCAGATCCGTTCGCCGCCCGCGAGGCGGCGGATCAAAGTGATTGTAGCGTCGGCGAGATAATATAACGGCAGCAACAAAGCTGCGGCGAGGTTGCCGTTGCCGGCGAGAAGGACGAGGAGCCAGCCGAGCAGGAGGCCTATCGGCAGACTGCCGACATCGCCGAGGAAAAGCCTGGCGACCGGCCGGTTGAAATAAGCGAATCCGATCATGGCGCCGCCGAGCGCCAGCGCCACGATAACACCGTCAGGCGGCAACGCGCCCAAACAGCCGATCGCGACCAGGGCCGCAGCGATCGGCACCACTTCCGCGACGGTCATCCAATCGATGCCGTCCATGAAATTCACCAGATTGACGAACCACAATCCGGCCAAAAACAAAACGACGCGTTCGAGCCACCACGGCAGAACGGGGAGGGGGCGCAGCTCACTCGGCAGCGCATAGATCGCCGCGCCAATAGCCAGCGCCTGCAACAAGAGCCGTGGAATAACCTCAAGCGGGCGGATGTCGTCGACGGCACCGACGCATGCGATCAGCACAATGCCGGCAAGCACTGTTGCCGGCGGCGGCGCGATCGACGCGCCGAGGCCAAATATGCCGAGACCGGTCGCAGCCACGGTTGCGGCGATGACGGCAATGCCGCCGCCTTGCGGCGTCGGCTCATAATGCGAGGAACGGGCATTGGGTCTTGCCGGCGCGTAGCGCCGTAGCGCGGGGCGCAACAGCACGATCAGACCGGCGCACAACACCGCGGAAAAGGCCGCCGTCGCTAGGTCGCGAACGGCCGACATCGCGGTCATGAGCTAGTCTGCTCCCTGGCCGATCATGCCTCGCGTTACCAACAGATCGACCACACGATTTGCCAGATCCTCCGGCCCGGCGCTCGCCGTGTCCAGCACCAGATCGGCGTGTTCCGGCGGTTCGTACGGCGAGTCGATGCCGGTAAAGGATGGCAGTGCGCCGCTGCGGGCTTTGGCGTAGAGCCCCTTGGGGTCGCGCGCTTCGCATAGCGCAAGCGGGGTAGAGACGAATATTTCGATGAACTCGCCGGGTTCGAGGATTTGCCGGATTGCCGCGCGCTCGGCACGGAACGGCGAGATGAACGAGCACAGCACGATCAGCCCGGCGTCGACGAACAGCTTGGCAACCTCGCCGACACGCCGAATGTTCTCCACCCGATCGGCATCGGTGAAGCCGATGTCCTTGTTCAAGCCGTGGCGAACGTTGTCGCCGTCGAGCATGTAAGTGTGCCGCTTTCGCTCCGCGAGCTTGGCCTCGACGATATTGGCGATAGTCGATTTGCCGGCCCCGGAAAGTCCGGTGAACCAAAGCACGCACGGCCGCTGCGCTTTAAGCGCCGCGCGGTTGTGTTTGGCCACCGTCAGCGCCTGCAGCCTGACGTTCATCCCACGCCGCAACGCGAAGTCTATGGTACCAGCCGCCACGGTAGCGTTGCTGTAGCGGTCGATCAGGATGAAGCAGCCGGTCTGCGGAATTTCAGTAAAGTTGTCGAGCGCAAGGGGAACCGCGGTGGCGATATCGCAAATGCCGATCTCGTTGAGCGCCAGCGTATGGACCGGCTCGCGGTGCAGCGTCTCAATGTCGACGCGATGTTTGACGCCGGTAATGCTAGCAGAGACCGCGCGAACGCCGACCTTGAGGATATATTCGCGGCCAGGCAGCAGCGGCTGCTCGCTCATCCAGATCAGGTGCGCTTCGAACTGATCGGTGACTTGCGGCCGACGATCCGGCGCAACCAGGGTATCGCCCCGTGCCACGTCGATGTGGCGGTCAAGTCCGACGGCGACCGACTCGCCGGCGCTGGCCCGGTCACGTTCTTCGCCGGCGACGACGATGCGGGTGATTTTGCCGCTGACGCCGGAAGGCGCCACCTGCACGGGATCGCCTTGCCGCAAGGTGCCGCCGGCGATGATGCCGGCGTAGAGCCGGCTATCGCGGTCGGGCCGCAGCACGTTTTGCACCAGCACGCGCAGCGGCGTTGCCGATTGGTCGGCTTCGACGTCGATCGTTTCCAGATGTCCGAGCAGACTCGGTCCGTCATACCAGGGCGTGTTGGTGCCTGCCGAGGAGACGTTGTCGCCGGTAAGCGCGGATAACGGAATCGGAACCAGCGAGGCAAAATTGAGCGATTTGGCAAAGTCGCGAAAACCTTCGACAATGCGGTCGTAAACGGTGCGGTCCCAGTTGACGAGGTCGAGTTTGTTCACCGCCAGCACAAAGTGGCGCACGCCGACCATGTGCGCGATCATCGCGTGCCGGCGCGTCTGCGGCAGCAGGCCGCGCCGCGCATCGACCAGAATGATGGCGAGATCGGCGTTGGAGGCGCCGCTGGCGGTGTTGCGCGTATAGCTTTCGTGGCCGGGCGTGTCAGCGACGATGAAGCCGCGACGCGGCGACGAAAAATAGCGGTGGGCGACGTCGATGGTAATGCCCTGTTCGCGCTCGTCCTCCAAGCCATCGACCAGGAGGGCAAAATCGATCGCCTGACCGCTGTTGCCGAAGCGCGCTGAATCCCGCGTCAGCGCCGCGAGTTCATCGTCGGCGACCGAGCCGGTTTCATGCAGCAGGCGGCCGATCAGCGTCGACTTGCCGTCGTCGACCGAGCCGCCCATGAAGAAGCGGAGCAGGCTTTTCTGCCGAAGCGGCGTCGCCCCATGCATCAAAAGTACCCCTCCTTCGTCTTTCGCTCCATCGACGCGGTGCTGTCATGATCGATCAGACGGCCTTGCCGTTCTGAAAAGCGGCTGCTGCGTAACTCGGCAATGATGCCGTCAACGGTGACGGCGTCGGATTCGATGCCGCCGGACAAGGGATAGCAGCCGAGCGTCCGGAAGCGGATCCGCCGCAACTGCGGCTGTTCACCCGGTTCAAGCGGCAATCTGTCGTCGTCGACCATGATCCAGGTGCCGTTACGTTCCACCACCGGCCGCTCGGCCGCAAAATAGAGCGGCACCACCGGGATGTTTTCCGCGGCGATATACTCCCAGACGTCGAGTTCGGTCCAGTCGGACAGCGGAAACACCCGCATGCTCTCGCCCGGGCCGAGGCGGGTATTGAAAACGTTCCAGAGTTCCGGACGTTGCGCGCGCGGGTTCCAGCCGTGCCCGGCGGAGCGCAGCGAGAACACCCGCTCCTTGGCGCGGCTTTTTTCTTCATCGCGGCGCGCGCCGCCGATTGCGGCGTCGATACCGTGACGATCCAACGCCTGCTTGAGCGCCAGCGTCTTCATCACGTGGGTGTGGAGCGCCGAGCCGGAGGCGATGGGGCTGACACCTTCCTTGAGACCGTCTTCGTTGATGTGCACGATCAGGTCGAGCCCAAGCCGCGCCGCAGTGGCGTCCCGGAACGCGATCATGTCGCGGAACTTCCAGGTCGTGTCGACGTGCAGCAGCAAAAATGGCATCCGGCATGGGCTGAACGCCTTGATCGCCAGATGCAGCAGGACGCTCGAATCCTTGCCGATCGAATAGAGGACGGTCGGGCGCGCAAACTCCGCCGCCGCCTCGCGTAAAATGTAGATAGATTCGGCTTCGAGACGCGTCAGGTGTGCGCTGAGGGCTGAGCGGGAGCGCCCCGGTATGGTCTGGTCCTCGGTTACTGTCTGCGGCACAGAATGGCTCATGGTTCATGGGCTACGTTGCAGGCGTGCAGCGCGCAAGGGCAAAAAAATGTGATGGGAGTCACCGTTACGGCGCATTGGCTTCCGAAAAGCATTGCTATGGTCGTCACCCACCATAGTAGACTTTGTTCGACAGCCCTAACCCTGGGCTTAGCGGCCATTCCTAAAAGCATAATTGGGTTCGTTTTGCCAAACGGCAGCCGATGCGCGCAAACGGCAAGGAGACCGGTCTCACCGCAACCAGTTTTCGACGTGAAGATCGTCGATCCGGGAAAATTCGCGCACATTATCGGTGACTACTGTGTGACCCAAGACCAGCGCATGCGCGGCAATGAGCAAATCGTTTGCGCCGATGGACCGGCCAGCTCGCTCTAGACGTGCTCTTAGCTCTCCGTAAGTGACATCAGCGGGCTGTTCGAGCGCAAGCACATCGATGGCATGCAAGACGGCCTCGAGCTGCATCGTCAGCCGCGAAGACCCTTTCTTGGCGGCCCCATAC
>JBAUGC010000323.1:0-1880 GCA_049679485.1 Xanthobacteraceae bacterium | reverse complement strand
CTGACGAAGCCCAAGAGCTGCTGCAAGGCCGCGTTCAGGTGATTAATCTGTGGCGCCCAATCCGCGGCCCGCTGCTGGACGCACCGCTTGCGGTGTGTGACGCCAGATCGGTCGAGCCGGACGATCTGGTCCCTTCCGATCTCGTCTATCCCGATCGCGTCGGCGAGACCTATTCAGTCACACATCGTCCGTCGCATCAGTGGTTCTATTTCCGCAACATGCGCGCCGACGAGGTCCTGCTGCTGAAGTGCTATGATTCGAAGACCGATGGCCGCGCACGCTTTGCGCCCCACACCGCGTTCACTGATCCTACTACTCCGCCCGACGCGGCACCGCGGGAGAGTATTGAACTCAGGGCGTTGGTCTTTCATCCTCTCCAATAAGCAACAAGCGCGACAACAAGGCCCGTGCGACAGCGAGACGGCGACCCGCATCGAGGCGCCCGGGCGATAACTGAGGTCGATCTACTGTGACGTGTCGCTGCTCCATCGGGACAGCAAAGGAGCGCCTATGAAAGCCGTTCGAATTCACGAGTACGGGGACGCGAGCGTCCTCAAGTACGAGGATGCGCCGGTCCCGGATATCGGTCCGGACGGTGTGTTGATTAGGGTGCGGGCGGCGGGGGTTAATCCCGTCGACTGGAAGATCCGCAAGGGACTCATGAAGACGGTGCGGCCTTTGCAGTTTCCAGCCATTGTCGGAGCCGACGCCGCAGGCACGGTTGAGCGCGTCGGCGCAGTTGTGACGCGGCTCAGGGCGGGGGACGCCGTTGTCGCCCGCGTCGAAGGCGCCTACGCCCAATTCGCCGCCGCGAAAACCGATGCGGTTGCGCTGGCGCCAAAGAGCATCCCGCTGGCGCACGCGGCGGGTTTGCCGATCGCTGCGGGAACCGCGTGGACGCTTTTGTTTGATGCGGCGAGGCCCGTTCCCGGCCAGAAGGTGCTCATCCACGGAGGCTCGGGCGGCGTTGGCACATTTGCCATCCAGCTCGCCAAGCTCGCCGGCCTGTACGTCATCGCGACCACATCCGCCGCCAACGTCAAGCTCGTCAAATCCCTCGGCGCTGACCAGGTGATCGACTATCGCGCCGAGAATTTCGCCACCAAGGTCAAGGATGTCGATCTCCTGTTGGATATGGTGGGCGGCGAAACGCTGAAAAACTCCTATGGCGTGGTTCGCAAAGGCGGCTTGCTGTTGACGATTGCCTCGCCTCCTGATGAGGCGCTCGCGCAGCAGCACGGGATCACCGCAAGGTTTGAGCGCAACAACGTCAATGGCATCAAGTTGCAGGAAATTTCCGGGCTGATCGATACCGGCAAGTTACAAGTCATCGTCGAGAAGGAGCTTCCCCTTGCCGAGGCCAGCGCCGCCCACGAATTGAGCGAGACCAGCCGCGCCCGCGGGAAAATCATTTTGAACGTTGGATGACGGCTTACGCGTTAGAACAATGAAGTCCGCAATTTTGGAGGATAGTGCCTGCTGCGGAACCATGAATACCATGGTTCGCGCTCCCAAACTTATGTGCGGCGGCGCCTGTCCATCGCGTCTTCATTGGGAGAGCAAGAACGATTCGAAGCGGCCGCCGCACCGGACCGATGATCGATAACAGCGAGGTCCGGGTATGCGGGCCAGAACTCGAGCGGCAAACCGGCGACATCTGGCACCGAAGCCGCCGCAAGAAATTCGCTGAAGCGGAGTGGAGCCTCGTACCTCGAACTCGGTACAGATTCGAAACCTGGCTCGCGAACTCGGAGCCGCTTCCAAATCATCACGACGTGTTGAACGAACGGGCGCATGCGAGAGCTCATGCAAGAGTTATCGATAGGGGCGACTATTAGTCTACTATTTTTATTGACTAAATCAATGGCTCTGGCTAAGGC
>JBAUGC010000322.1:0-1829 GCA_049679485.1 Xanthobacteraceae bacterium | reverse complement strand
CCCCTGTTGCGTCTGCCGTCCCCGGTGTGTTTCCTTTTTCCATGCAGACGCAGCAGTCAATCGTCGTTGATCCAAAAAGTCCTGGCAGCATCGACTCGCCGCACGGCCTGATTCTGTTCGACGGCGTATGCGTCCTATGCTCGCGCGGCTGCGGCTTCGTGAGCAAACGTGATCGCCGCGGCTATTTTCGCTTCGTTCCGATGCAGTTGGCCGAGGGACGTCCGCTCGCTGGGCAACTCGGTATCAATCCGGATCGCCCAGATTCCTTTGCGTTCGTGGCGAACGGCCAGGCCTCCGTAAAATCCGAAGCCGTGCTGCGCATCGCGCGCGAGCTTCCGCGGTGGCAGTGGACCTGGCTTTTTCACTTCATCCCACGGGTGATCCGCGACGCAATCTATGACTTGGTCGCACGCAACCGCTATCGCTGGTTCGGCCGTCGTGACGCCTGCATCCTGCCGAATTCGGATCGTTCGTGGCCACCGTGAACGCCCCGAGACTGCAGGACGATGCGCCTGGCGCCGGCTGGCTGCGGCCGGCATGACAAAGGGAAGCGGCGTTACCGGCGCGCTGATGGCCGCGTTCAGCGCTCAAGAATGCGCCAATTACGTCAGACATGCAGGCTATGCTTCTAAACGACCGGAATCCGTTCTCAGTTAGCTCTAATTCAGAGCAATACAATCGCGGGTGTGAGCGATATTGATCAGATTCCGGACGGACTAAAGCGTAGAGCCAGCGATAATCGATACGCTATCCCAAAGCGTTCGGTCTTCAATTCAAGCTAAAGCGGAAACCCATCCGGGTGTCCGTGGCCTCGCTCCGAAACATGTCGGGCGAAAGAATGTACCATGCAAGTACCTTCAATCCTTCAAGGAGAATCGCTGAAGCGTTTGCTGCAAGGCGCAGCCGTCGGTGCCGTCGCAACGATCGCTGTTGGCTTTGGCGGGGGCGGTTGGTCGCTCGGCAGCACCGCCGACAGGATGGCGAAAGAGCGGTCTGAGCTGGCGGTTGTAGCGGCGCTGGCGCCCGTGTGCGCCGACAAATTCCGCGCACAACCTGACGCCGAGGCGAAGACCATCGCGCTTTCGAAGGTCGAGGCGTGGAAGCGTAGGGAGGAGTTCCCCAAGGAGTTCGTGACTCTCCCGGGTGAAACGTACCCGAGCTCTGCCCTTATCTACGCCTGCTCCACGCCGTTGTCATCGGCAGTGGGAAACTGACCCGCCCGGCACCTTGAATCTGACCCACCGCATTAGGTGGTTCCTCCATGAGGGAGGGGCCGATGCTGAAGGCGGAGGAGCAGATGGAATTGGTGGTTTTGAAGAAGCACGGGGATAGCATCCGGGGTCTGTCGCGGTCGACGGGACGGTCGCGCAATACGGTTCGGCGCTATCTGCGCGGAGGCGAAGAGGTGGCCAAGCGTAAGCCTGGGCCAAAACGGGCCGAGAAGCTCGATCCGTTCAAGACTTACATTGTTGATCGGATGAAGGCCGCGCTGCCTGAGCGCATTCCGGCGACTGTGTTGTTTCGAGAGATCAAAGGGCGCGGCTATGAAGGCGGCGAGACGCGCGTGAAGCTGTTCGTGCGCGGGTTGACGCCGGAGCCGGCGGCCACGCCTGCGGTTCGGTTCGAGACCACGCCTGGTCATCAGATGCAGGCGGACTGGGCGACGGTTGGGCGCGGCGCCGACAAGCTGTCGCTTTTCATTGCGACGCTGGGGTGGAGCCGCTCGGCATATGTCGAGTTCTGCGACGACGAGCGGGTCGAGACGCTGATCGGCTGTCACGAGACCGCGTTCCTGAGCTTTGGGGGCGTGCCGGTCGAGGTCCTCTACG
>JBAUGC010000321.1:0-2719 GCA_049679485.1 Xanthobacteraceae bacterium | reverse complement strand
GGCCATGGGGGTCGAGCACGAGGTCACGCCGGACGGCGGCGGCAAGGCCATTGTCGATGCGCTGATCAATTCAGTTGAGAACACCGGCTGCGCCGAGATTCTTTATCAAACCGAAGCGGTGCGGCTTAGTCTCGCAGCCGACGGCCGCATCCAAGGCGTCGTCGTGCGCGGCGAGGACGGCTTGCTGCGGACGCTGGCGGCGCGCGCGGTGGTACTGGCGTGCGGCGGCTTCGAGGGCAACAAGGAGATGCTGACCCGTTATCTCGGGACCGACGCCTGCGACCTGCCGCTGCTGGCGCCGGGGCTGGCGTTCAATCAGGGCGCGGGCATCCGGATGGCGATGGAGCTCGGCGCCGGCACGTCCGGCCAGTTCGACATGGTCCACACCGAACTGGTGGATTGCCGCACCACAAGGCCCGATGCTTACATTTACGCCCATCCGTTCGGCATCGTCGTCAACGCGGAGGCCGAGCGCTTCTACGATGAAGGGAACGGCACTTTTGAAGAGACTTTCGAGCTGATCGCTTTCGAGGTCTGGCGCAATCAAAATCAAAGCGCGTTTTTCATCGCCGACCAGAACATCACCAGCCACAAGGGCATCATGGTGCTGTTCGACTCCGACAAGCCGCCGGCGGAAGCCGGCACATTGCCGGAACTGGCGAAACTTCTCGGGCTCGATCCGGATCCGCTCACGCGGACCGTCGAGGAGTACAACGCCGCGGTCGAGCCCGGCGCGTTCGATCCCTACCGGCGCGACGGCAAACGCACGCGAGGCCTCACGCCCGACAAAACAAACTGGGCATATCGCCTCGAGAAGCCGCCATACTTCGGCTATCCGCTGACCTCTGCGATCTGCTTCACCTACGGCGGCATTCGCACCGACCGTGATGCGCGGGTGGTGACCGGCAACGGTGTTCCGCTTCCCGGCCTCTATGCCGCGGGCGAAATCGTCGGATTATTTTATCACGAGTATCCGGCGGGCACGTCGGTGCTGCGGTCACTCACCTTCGGCCGCATAGCAGGTGCGCACGCGGCGAAATCCAGTTTCGCCAATTACTAGGCCGCGATAAAGAAATTCAAGGGCAGGAAACGCGTGGGTAGTGGTACGCCGGACGCCGGCCGGGGGACGATGATGCCGGGCGATGAACCCGCTGGGCGCTGGCAGCTTCTGCGCACCATGCTGCGCATGCGCCGCTTCGAAGAGGCGGTATTCCAGCTCGCGAGCGAGCGAAAGTTCGCCGGGCACTTTCACATCTATACTGGCCAGGAGGCGGCGGGGGCTTCGATCATCGCCGCGCTCGAACCCCGCGACCGGCTCGCCACCACGCATCGCAACCACGGCCACATCATCGCCCGCGGCGCCGATCCGGCGAAGGCTTTGGCCGAAATCTTGGGGCGCGCCGGCGGGCTCAACGGCGGCCGCAGCGGAACGCTGCATCTCTGCGATCCCTCGCTCGGCTTTATTTCGACCTCGGCGGTGGTCGGCGGCTGCATTTCGCTCGCCGTCGGCGCCGGTTATGCCTGCAAGCAGGCCGGCGACGGCGCGGTGGCGGCCGCGTTCTTCGGCGATGGCGCGCTCGAAGAGGGCGTGAGCTACGAGGCTTTGAATGTCGCGTCGCTGATGCGGCTGCCGGTGCTGTTCGTCTGCGAGAACAACAGCGTGGACGCCTGGGGTGCGGCCCGCGGCGGCTTTCCGAGCCTGGTGCACGCCGGCGGCGCTGATCTGTTGCAGATCCCCCGCGCGCTCGGCATCGAGTCCGTCCGCGTCAACGGCGCTGACAGCGACGAGATTTCCGCGGCGGCGATCGCGGCCATCGCGAAATGCCGCGACGGCAACGGCCCGGTGTTCATCGAGAGCGTCACCAAAAGATGGGCCGGCAGCAATCCGCTGTGGCCGGCCCTTCTGACGGGGGAAACCGACATCCGCATGGCGACCGGCGAGGCGCCGGTCGCAGGCGAACACGCCGACTGGTACCGCTACCACGATCCGGTGCTGCGGCTGGCGCGGACACTCGCCGCGCAAGGCACCGACGCCGTCGGCCGCATCCATTTCTACGACGCGGAAATTCGCGAAGACATGAAGCGCGCCATCCAGGAGGCGCTGGAGAGCCCGTTCCCGGAACCGCAAACCGCGCTCGACGACGTGTTCGCCGGTCACGCGTCATGAGCAAGACGTCTACATTCGCGGCCGCCTTCGTCGAAGCGCTGCACGACGGACTGAGCGCCGATCCCCGCGCCAGCATTGTCGGCGGCTATGTGCTGGGGCTCGGCCCGGAGCGGCAATTGATGGATCGCATCCGCCAGGATTTCCCCGACCGGGTGATCGATCCGCCGACCTCGGAAGCCGCAATTGCCGCGCTCGGGACCGGCGCCGCGATGGCGGGCGCGCATCCGTTCGTCGATCTCGGCACCGCGAGCTTTTCCTATCTGGCGTGGTCGCAGCTCGCGAACGAAGCGGCGGTGGCGCACTACATGACCGGCGGGCGACTGAACGTGCCGGTGACGTTTCATTTCCTGCACGGCGTTCGCGGCGCAGGGGCCGCGCAGCACAGCCACAGTCCACACGCCATGCTCACCAACGTGCCGGGGCTCGAGATCGTCGCGCCGTCAATGCCGGCCGATGCCTACGGTCTGGTCCGCGCCGCGATGGCGAGCCCGAATCCGACGCTGGTGGTCAATCATGCCCGGCTTCTCGGTATCGAGGGACTGCTCCCCGATG
>JBAUGC010000320.1:0-7864 GCA_049679485.1 Xanthobacteraceae bacterium | reverse complement strand
CCGACAAGGCCCTTACCGAGATCAACACCAAGATCGCCTCGGTACTCAATCAGCTGCCGGTCGGAACCCAGCAGCCGGTGCTCACCGTCAAGATCGGTCAAACCATCGACGCGATGTATCTTGGTTTTGACAGCGACACGCTGGCGCCGAACCAGATCACCGACTATCTGACGCGGGTCGTACAGCCCAAGCTGCAGACAGTACCGGGCGTGCAGACCGCGGAACTGCTCGGCCAGAAGGTGTTCGCCCTGCGCGCCTGGCTCGATCCGCAAAAGCTCGCGGCGTTTGGGCTGACCGCGACCGACGTCAGCCAGGCATTGACCGCGAACGATTACATCTCCGGCATCGGCACCACCAAAGGCCAGATGGTGCAGGTCAATCTTACGGCGTCGACCGGTCTGCATACCGCGGAAGAATTCCGCAACCTCGTCATCAAGCAGAGCAATGGTGCGGTGGTCCGCTTGAAGGATGTCGCCAACGTCTCGCTAGGCGCCGAGGATTATGAATCCGAGGTCGGGTTCGACGGCAAGCAGGCCGTCTATATCGGCGTCCAGGTCGCGCCCGCGGCCAATCTTCTTGAAGTCGTTCATGGCGTTCGTCGGATCTGGCCCGACATTCACGAGCAATTGCCGCGCGGGCTCGATGGCGCAATCGTCTACGACTCTACCGAATTCGTGAACGCCGCGATCTACGAGGTCGTGCTGAGCCTGATCGAGGCCCTGGTCATCGTCACACTGGTCGTGTTCCTGTTCCTGGGCTCGGTGCGGTCGTCGCTGATACCGACGGTCGCCATCCCGCTGTCGCTGGTCGGCACGCTGATCATTCTTCTGGCGCTGGGCTATTCGATCAATCTGCTCACGTTGCTGGCGCTGGTGCTCGCGATCGGACTTGTCGTGGACGACGCGATCATCGTGGTCGAGAACGTCAGCCGCCATCTTGAGGACGGCGTAGCGCCGGTTCCCGCCGCTATTGCGGCAGCGCGTGAATTGGGCTGGCCGATCATAGCGATGACGGTGGTGCTGGGCGCGGTCTATGTACCTATCGGCTTTCAAAGCGGCCTCACCGGCGCGTTGTTTGCCGAATTCGCGTTCGCCCTGGTCGGAGCTGTAACGGTTTCCGGCATTGTCGCGCTGACGCTGTCGCCGATGTTGTGCTCGCGGCTCCTCAAAGCGCCCGACCCTGAACATCGGGGCTGGGAGGAAAAGTTCACGTACTACATCGACCGCGGCTTCAATTGGCTGCGGGCTTCATACGAGCGGCGATTGAACCGGAGCTTGAACTATCTGCCGGTGACGATCGTGTTCGCGCTCGTGGTGCTGTCGAGCATCTACTTTCTGTTCATTACCGCTCACACTGAACTTGCGCCGCAGGAGGACCAGGGCGTCATCCTGTCGCAATCGATTGCGGCGCCAAACGCCACGCTCAAACAGCGGCAGCTTTATTCGCATGAAGTCTACGAGATTTTCACGCACCATCCGGAAACCGAGCACGTCTTCCAGATCGACCTGCCCGGCCAATCGATTTCGGGCATGGCGTTAAAGCCATGGGATGCCCGATCCAAGTCGACCAACGCTCTGCAGCCGATGGTGCAACAGGAGCTGAGCAAGATTGCAGGAATTCGGGTGGTCGCCTTTCAGCCGCCGCCGCTGCCGGGCAGCATTGGACTGCCAGTGCAATTTGTGATCGGCACCACGGAGCCGTTCGAGCAGTTGTTCGATGTCGCGCAAAAGTTCCTTCGCGAAGCGCAGCAGAGCGGAAACTTCATCTTTCTCGATTCCGATTTGAAGATCGACAATCCGCAATCGAATATCTCTATTGATCGTGACAAGACCGCTCAGCTCGGGTTGAAAATGAGCGACGTCGGTGGCGCGCTCGCCTCGATGCTCGGCGGCGGTTATATCAACTATTTCAGCATGAGCGGACGCTCCTACAAAGTCATTCCACAGGTACAGCAGCGATTTCGGCTAAATCCCAAGCAGCTGCTCGACTATCACATTCGCACCGCCGACGGGACGCTGGTGCCGCTGTCGACTATCGCGACCGTCACCACCAAGACAGTTCCGGAATCGCTCAATCATTTCCAGCAGCTCAACAGCGCGACCATCCAGGGCGTCGCCATGCCCGGCGTTCCGCAGGGTGACGCGCTTACCTACCTGCAGAAGCTGGCGGCCCGCATGCTGCCCCGGGACTATTCGATCGATTACGGCGGCTTGAGCCGTCAATACGTTCAGGAGAGCAGCGGTTTCGTCGCCACCTTCGGCTTCGCGCTGATCATCATTTTTCTCGCGCTGGCGGCGTTGTTCGAAAGTTTCCGCGACCCGGTCATCATCCTGGTATCGGTGCCGATGTCGATCGCCGGCGCTTTGATCTTCGTCAGCCTGGGATTTGGCGGCGCGTCGCTCAACATCTACACCGAGGTCGGACTGGTGACGCTGATGGGCCTGATCAGCAAACACGGCATCCTGATTGTGCAGTTCGCCAATGATTTGCAGGCTGAAGGGCGGGGCAAGCGCGAGGCGGTTGAGCTGGCCGCGGGGATAAGACTGCGCCCGATCTTGATGACCACGGCGGCGATGGTGCTTGGCGTGGTGCCATTGATTACAGCGGGCGGCGCTGGCGCGGTTTCCCGCGTTCAGATGGGCATCGTCATCGCCGCCGGACTATCCATCGGCACGCTGTTTACACTGTTCGTCGTTCCGGCGGCCTATGTGCTGTTGGCGACCGATCGCGCCAAGCAGAAGGCATTTGCGACCGAGCACCCAGCACCCGCCGAGTGAGCGAACCGCACCGATGGAAGACTGGAACGCGCGTCAGTATCTCAAGTTCGAGGATGAACGTACCCGGCCGCCGCGCGATCTCCTGGCGCAGGTGCCGCTGCAACGCCCGCGGCTTGTGGTCGATCTTGGCTGCGGGCCGGGCAACTCGACCGAGCTTCTGGTCGAGCGTTTCCCGCAATCCGAAGTTATCGGTCTCGATTCTTCGCCCGACATGCTGCGCAAGGCGCGTGAACGGCTGCCGCAATGCAAATTTGTCGAGGCCGACATTGCTACGTGGACGCCCGAGGAACACACCGATCTCCTGTTCGCCAATGCTGCATTACAGTGGGTGCCTGATCATCCGCGGGTGTTGCGACGATTGCTCGAAGCATTGCCACCGGGCGGCGTGCTTGCGGTGCAAATGCCGGACAACACCAACGAGCCGGCGAACATGCTGCAGCTTGAAGTGGCGGGCGGCGGACCGTGGGCGGCCAAGCTGAAGACGGCCGTTCCCCGCGGTGAAATGTTGTCGCCGGACGCCTACTACGACCTGCTCAAGCCTATTAGTACGCACTTCGATATTTGGCACACCGTCTACAATCACGCCATGGCGGACCCACAAGCCATTGTTGAATGGTTCAAGGGTTCTTCGTTGCAGCCTTATTTGTCGCTGCTCGACGCCGGCATGCGCGAACAGTTTCTTGGCGCCTATACGGAAAAAGTTGCCGAAGCCTACCATCCACGTGCCGATGGCAAGGTGCTGTTGAAATTTCCACGGCTGTTCATTGTGGCCGCGCGCTAAACTTGCATCGGGAGCGCCTTGGCAGTCGACCGCTTGACTCATATCGCCTAGTCCATATAGTTAACCCATTGGTAAAGTAATTGGCTGCCGAAGCTGTCGCGTCCGCTGGTTGTTCGCAGGCTTGGGCCGACGGCCGGGTTCAAAAGGGAGTAGAACATGCCAAACGTGGAAATCATCGGCCCGGCACCATCGACCTACACGCGGGCGGTCCGCATGGTGTGCGAGGAGAAGTCGATCCCGTATGATTTGAAGCAATCGCCGCCGCACTCGACCGATGTGGACGCCATTCATCCGTTCGGCAAGGTACCGGTGATGCGCCACGGCGATTTCGAATTGTGCGAGTCGAAGGCGATTGCCACCTATCTCGATCTCGCTTTTCCCGGAAAAAAATTGATCCCAACCGAGCCGCGTCACGCTGCGCTCACCGAGCAGTGGGTCTCGCTGGTCAACACCAAGATCGACGGCACCCTGGTTCGCACGTATCTGCTGAACTACGTCTTCCCGAAAGGGGCCGACGGTTCGCCGGATCGAAAAGCGATCGACGCAGTCGTGCCGGCAGTCACGCGGGAGATTGATCTCCTCGATAGCGCCATTGCCAAAGCCGGGTACCTTGCGGGCGACAGTTTCACCTTCGCCGACATTAACCTGATGCCGATCCTGGCTTACCTTAAGAATTTTCCCGAATCCGGAAGCGCCATAGCTGCGGCGAAGTCGCTTTCCGCCTACTTCGACCGGCTTTCGGCACGGCCGAGCTTCCAGAATACGGCGCCGCCAGGGTCGCAAGCCAAGGCGTCGTAGGCGATTGCATTCCGTCGTCACTGCGATGACAGTGCGAGGCGATGAGAATCGCCTCGTACTTTTTTTGTGCCGCCTTGCTCTGCGCACTGGCTTTCGCGAATACCGCATCTGCGGCGGACGCGGCCTTTCAAAGTTGGCTGCAATCGTTGTGGCTGCAAGCGCAGGAACTCGGTGTTTCCCGCGCGACGTTCGACATGGCCACGCGGGGGCTTGAGCCGGATCTGTCACTGCCTGAACTTGTTCTGCCCGGGCGGCCGGAACAGGCAACGCCCGGCCAGGCGGAATTCGTCCAGACGCCGGCGGATTATCTCAAGCAAACGTGGATCGAGCGCCTCGCAGCAGAAGGCCGCAAACTCCTCGAGCAATACCGTGCACAGCTGACGGCGATCGAGCATCAGTTTGGCGTTCCGCCGACGATCCTGCTCGCGATCTTTGGACGCGAAACCGATTATGGGCATGCACACGACTCGCGCAACGCGATCCGCGTCCTGGCGACGCAAGCTTATTTCGGCAAACGCAAGGATAAATTCCGCGGTGAATTTCTGCTCGCGCTCAAAATGCTGGAGGATGGCTACGTCAAACTTGCCGACATGAAAAGCTCATGGGCGGGCGCAATGGGGCTGACGCAATTCCTGCCGTCGGATTTTTACAAATATGCCGTCGACTTTGACGGCGATGGCCGCCGCGACATCTGGCACTCGGTACCGGATGCGCTCGCCTCGGCGGCGAAGCAACTCGTTGACAAGGGTTGGCGACGCGGTGTGCGCTGGTCCTACGAAGTACGCGCGCTCAGCAACGTCGATTGCACGATTGGCGTGCCTGAAAACACCAGGCCGGTCGGCGACTGGCTCAAGCTCGGTTTCATTCCGGCTTATGGCCGCGAGATCTCACCAACTGAACGCGCCCAGCCGGCGTCGCTTCTGCAGCCGGCCGGTCTATACGGTCCGGCCTTCCTTGCCACGCCAAACTATTTCGCGATCAAGGAGTACAACTTTTCCGACCTGTACGTTCTCTTTGTCGGCCATCTCAGCGATCGCATGCTCGATCCGCGTCCGTTCGAGACGCCCTGGGGTAAGGTCGCACAGCTTCCCACGCGTGATCTCGATCGCATGCAGGAAATTCTCACTGCACGCGGCTTCTATCATGACAAGATCGACGGCAAGGCGGGAATGAAAACGCGCGCTGCGCTCGGCGAATATCAGAAGCGCAACGGGTTAAAACTCGACTGCTGGCCGACTGCCGCGCTGCTCGCGCACATGGAGCAGGCCGGACACAAATAGGCGCTAACCCAGAACGGCGAAGCCACGCTCCAGGGATCACCGGAGCGTGGCTTTGTCCGAACGTAGTCCGATTTTTAGTAGTACCAGCGGCGACCGTACCAGCGGTAAGGACGGTAGCCGTAGTATCCGTAGTACCGGGGGCCGACTCGCGCGCAGCCATAATACCCACAGACCACGGCAGCCTTTTCAACCAGACCGTTGTCGGCGGCCGCAGCACCGAGTGCCGACGGCGTCGCAAAAGTCATTGCGCTGGCGTGATTGGCAAATGCTCCGGCAGAGAGCAGGGCAACCCCGCCGAGGGCAGCGAGAAGTGTCTTACGCATGGTTGTTCTCCTAAGAAACGATTTCAGTGTCTGAGACGTAATCTGAAATGGGCTGGACCTCTGTGACCGAGGTCACAGGATGGTTGTTTGATAGGGTTTCGCGATCATTAACAAAGCGAAAGGAAACTTTAATCCTCGCCTGGAACGGCAAGCGGCAAACCGTCGTCGCTGGAGTAGCCAAGCACACGCGAATAGGTTTTGCTTCTGATCGAACCGGTCACGCCTGGATCGTACGGATGCTGATAGGCATATCGCGCCCGCGCGCGCTCGGCGACGACTTCGCCGGGAATGGCGGCGGGCTGGCAGATGTGACGCCCGCTTGAGCGGCGCATCAAATCAACGTGGATATGATTGTAGTGATAAACGTTAGCGCCGGGCGCGAGCACGGTGGTGAATTCACGGCATGCCGCCAATTGGACGTCATGCAGAAAGCCTTGTTCCTCCGGCGAGCCGCGCCAGCCATATTGCACGCTGATCCGGTGACCATCGGCGAGCGTAAACTCGGCAATGTCGAGTGCGTTGCCGAAGGCATGCTCGGAAATGTGCGCGTTCGGATCGCCGTTCATGCCGCGACAGGAGTACGCCGAGATTTGCTTGATCTCGACGACAGGCTGGCGAAACCAGCGCAGCGCGGCCGGCTGTACGGCTGTAGTGATCCATTCGTCGAGCGCCGATACAATCGGGCACGCAAGCG
Organism: Xanthobacteraceae bacterium; assembly: GCA_049679485.1. Classification (GTDB taxonomy): domain Bacteria; phylum Pseudomonadota; class Alphaproteobacteria; order Rhizobiales; family Xanthobacteraceae; genus BOG-931. The sequence goes on along the minus strand of JBAUGC010000320.1, from coordinate 1,211 downwards.
TTGCGGCAGGTTTCACTTCGACTGGCCCAACCGCTCCAATGACCATCGGTGCGCGCGGCGGGCCGAGCGGAACTGACTCCTCTGGGCCGGGTGGCAGTGGCTCGGCGCGTGGTGAGTAAGTCGGCGGCACAGCACTTTGCTGCGGGTAATTTAGCGGAGGGTAGGCCGGCGGGTAGTTCGGCGGTGGATAGCTGCGCGGTGAAAACGCCGGCGGCGCGGCGCTTGTGCCCGGGACAGTTGCGGTGCCGTACGGCCGCGGCGGACTGGGCTGAAAATCGAAATCGTCTTCTTCCGGTGGCGCGACGCCCGGAGGATAGAGCGACATCGGTGCCCCGGCCTGCTGCGAAGCTGGGAGCGGGTAACTTTGCCCTACGCCCGCCTGTGCCGGGAGGGTTTGCGCGGTGCTGTATTGAGGCAGTGGCCCGGGAGGCGCCGCATATTGCGGTGAACGGTGTTGTGGCTGTCCCGATGGCAACGGACCGTATTGTGGCGGACTGTACTGTGCCTGCGGAGGCGGCGGTGGTGGCAGCGCGTTGGATTGAACTGGCCAGTGCGGAGGAAGCGCGGCATCCGGGATTGCGCCGGGTGGACGCAGCGGTTCGTCGTCATAGCCGAGCGGCCCGCTTTCTCCCAGAGCCGATACCCGCAACGGATAATCGGCGCCGCACATGCCCGGCCCGGCGATCGCAGAGATGCGCACGCGTTCCGGGCTTTCCTTCACCGCGCCGGAATTGAGACAGGCAACTTCGGCCTCGCCCCGCCACGCTTCTCGCTCGCCGCTGAAGTAGTGGCTGCAGCCGGCGAGCGCGAGCAACGCGGCAGCGACGGCGGAGCCCAACAGCGACCACTGAACGCCACGCGACATAATGCTGAGAATGCGAGACAGTCCGTTAAGGACTATTCAATGATGTCGGCGGGCGCGCGCGCGAACGCTATGTTAACCATGCCGCGCTGGTGGGTGGCTCTTGATCGCGGGCCGTCATTCGGGCCACATCGTCAAAGCGACGGGGAGGGTGGCAATGCACGGCAAGGCGAGGTTTATTTTTCCCACTCTTGTCACCGGCGTTGTTGTCTTCGCCGCCAGTGCCGCCGTGACCTTTGTGAATCGGCCCTTACGTTGATTTCGTGCGCCGCTGGCTCTCCGCCTATATCGTCGCTTGGCTGGTCGCCGCGGTACCGGCCTGCATCGCATTCCCCTTTGTGCGTGGCGC
>JBAUGC010000319.1:0-4389 GCA_049679485.1 Xanthobacteraceae bacterium | reverse complement strand
GACTACTGCCGCTACTATGCCGCCCAGGCCCGCGCCTCGCTCGCGCCGCAGCCGATGCCGGGGCCAACCGGCGAAAGCAACACGCTGCGCTACCGGGGCCAGGGCGTTTTCGTCTGCATCAGTCCCTGGAATTTTCCGCTCGCAATCTTTCTCGGCCAGGTGAGCGCGGCGCTGGTGGCCGGCAACGCCGTTGTCGCCAAGCCTGCGGAGCAGACGCCGCTCATCGCCGCGCGCACGATTGCGCTGCTGCACCAGGCCGGCGTCCCAATCACGGCGCTGCATCTCGTTCCCGGCGACGGAACTGTCGGGGCGGGCCTAGTCGACGATCCGCGTGTCGGCGGGATCGCCTTCACCGGCTCCGCCGAAGTCGGACGCGTGATCAACCGGGCGCTTGCCGAAAAAGCTGGCCCGATCGTGCCGCTGATTGCCGAGACAGGCGGCATCAACGCCATGATCGTCGACGCCACGGCGCTGCCAGAACAGGTAATCGACGATGTGATCACGTCCGCGTTCCGCTCCGCCGGCCAGCGCTGCTCGGCACTGCGGCTACTTTGCCTCCAGGAGGACATTGCCGAGCCGATGTTTGAGATGCTGATCGGCGCAACGCGCGAACTGAAACTCGGCGACCCGCGCGAGCCGGCAACCCATGTCGGCCCCATAATCGACGCCGAAGCCAGGCAAAAACTCGATAGTTGGATCGCGGAGAAGGAACGCGCCGGCCGCGTCCGCTTTCGCTGGGAGCGCGACGCGGCGCTCCCGGCCCGTGGAACTTACGTCGCGCCAACGATCATCGAACTCGACAGCGCCGCCGATCTGAAAGAAGAAGTTTTCGGCCCCGTGCTCCACGTGGTGCGCTGGCGGGCGGACGAACTCGACGCGCTACTGACTGGCATCGCGGCAAACGGCACCGCGCTGACGCTCGGCGTCCATTCGCGCATCGACCTCAGCATCGAGCGGATCGCGGCGCGGCTGCCGCACGGCAACGTTTACGTCAATCGCAACATGATCGGGGCGGTGGTCGGCACCCAGCCGTTCGGCGGGACCCATCTGTCCGGCACCGGACCCAAGGCCGGCGGGCCGAATTATCTGCGCCGCTTTGCTGCCGAGCAGGTCGTCACCGTCAACACGGCGTCCGCGGGAGGCAACGCGAGCCTCCTGGCTCAGGACGACGAAAAAGCCGATTAACGCTGAATAAAGGCTTCTGAACCCCCATCTTATAACTTTAACACAATTGCGACGTTATCGCGTTATTCTGATGGGCGATGCCTGATTCGATCTCCCGCCTCTATCAAGCGGTGCTGGCCTGCCGGCATGACGATCCGTCGACGTCGCGGACCGCGCGGCTGTTGCGTTCGGGCCGCAGCAAGATGGCGAAGAAGCTCGCCGAAGAAGCGGTCGAGGTCGTGATCGACGCCATGAACGGCGACCGCGACGCCGTGGTGAAGGAAAGCGCCGACCTGCTCTACAACCTCATCGTGCTGTGGGTCTCGGCCGGTATTCGCCCCGAGGATGTCTGGAAGGAAATGGATCGTCGCGAGCGGCTCCTCGGCATTGCCGAGAAAGTGCCCAAAAAGGTCGTGGAAGACACCTCGCGCCGCAAGATTATCGCGCTCGAAAGCCGCCGGCTGCGAAAGCGCCGCTAGCTGACCCACAGCCATCAGAACTGCATAACGATCCGCAACTCGGTTTTAAAGTTGTAGACCGGGTAGTCATTGACCATCGGCACGCTCGTTTCCAGCGAAACGGTCAAGCTGTCGGTGATTTTGCGGCCGACCGCGAAGTCGAACGGAAGGAACAGCCGGCCGGTCTGGCCGGATACTGGGCCCCCGAAGTTGATGCGAATGTCGTTGCTTGGATAGAGAGTCACGAACCAGCGATCCGGCAGACCGATATTCAAGGTTGGCGCAATCTGCGGTTCGCTGATATTTCGCCGCGAAGGATCACCGGCGAAACTGACCGCGTATCGAACCACCGGTACGAAATAGGTTTCCGGCCCAATTTCGAGAAATGAATAGCGCACCCCGAAACCAGGCATGATCTGCCACTTGCCGGTTCCCAGCGAGTCCTCCGCCGTCGGGCCGACCAGTCGAGCTCCGAAACCGAAAGCCCAGTGCCGGTCGATGTCGTGAATAAGAGCGGCCTGAAACGCCGTATCGCCGTTGCCAAATTCGTTGTCGGCACCGCTCGGGCCGAATGTCATCTTGTCGACGACCGGAATCTGACCTAGAAGTCCAACCCTCCAGCCGCCGTCAAGTTCGGCCTTCCAGTTCAGTCGCAGCAGCCAGTCGCCTTGCTGTGTTGGTGCCGTCGTCCCGGGCGAGGTTTGGTAGAGGAAACGCATCTCGAAGCTTCTTTGCGGGCGGGTAAAATCTTCGCCGTTGTAATTGGGGTCCTCCTGTTCCGGATTGGGCTGTTGCGCCTGCGGCCCCTGACCGAAGGATAGCGGCGAGGTTTCGCCGAAGGCCGGGAGTGAGCAGCAGATAACGGCGGCCGATGCGATGGAAAACGCAAGGACCGAAGGCGCTTTGCGATCTCGTAACCCGGCGCTCACTCCTGGGGAAGCTAGCACGAAACTGTACGCCTGCCTCTAAAACCCATGTCTGGTCCGGCCGTGACCGATCGGACGCTCCGCTTGCATGCGGCACAAGCCGGATCACTATTTCAGCGAAGCGATTAGGGCCGGCCGATCTGATCCAACGCAGTGAGTACCGGTGAGCTGGAAAGCTTTATGAGCCCGCCATAGGGCTGGTCCATCTCGACAATCAAATAGATGGCGGCGGCCACCGATAGTGCGCTGACGAGCATTGCAATGATCACACTTCCATTGGTCGGCGCAAACAGACCAAAACTTGCAAAAATAGCGATGAACCAAAAGATCAGGACGACCAGAAACGGCCACGGGATACTGCTTCCTATCTGCTCCACCGCCGACCAACGCACTTCCGCAATATCGTTGCTCAGCTGCAAGGCCGCCGACTTTAGCCAGCGTTGGGCATCGTTCTGCGGTGCGAGATCCAGAAGCTGGCGCTGAATGCCTTCGACGCCATTACCCTGGTAGACAACCTTCGGATTGAGATTTCCGGCGCTGGCCGCTGGCCAAATCTGATGGAGCCTGGTCACGATGACCTGGCGAATCAGATCGCGGATTTCACGCGTCTCCGGCCCGTATTCGGCCAAGGTGCGGTCGAGCAAAATGTAGTGGGTAGCGGATCGCGTCAGTTCGCTATTCTTGCTGTCGAATGAGCTCTTGGCCGAGGCTATCAACAAACCGACCACCAGCGCCGCCAGCGTAGCGAGCATTGCGGTGGAGATCCTGACGATGTCCTTCGAATCCTCGCTCAAGTGACGATCGGGTAGCACGGTACGGAGATACATACCGAGCAATGCGCCGCCAAAAGCGAGCACAAAAACCAACCCCCCGATCGCCAAGGCATTCATGGGTCACGTCTCACTTCACAACAATACATTGCTCGCGTGCTCTCGGCTTCTGTATAATGATTGGTATGAGCAGCGGAACCTGCAAATGACGCGAGGGCACGGTGTGATGATTGTAGAATTGTAGATCCGGACCCGCCCACCGCTGCGCTTGCCTCAGCGCAGCGCACCGTCAGGCAAAGCCGAAGCGGGCATCCAAACGTAAGGGGCGTATCGCTTCAGCTTTCATCTCGATTTGCATCAAGATTAACCCGCCCCGAGGGCGAGTAATAGCGGCGCCGTTTTCAATTTAGTTCCCCGCGAACATCGCCCGGTGGTTCAATAATACCGCATGAGCTCCAAAAAGGGAGCCAATGGCGGTCCAGCAATAATAGCAACGACCGTGTTTCCTTTTTCTCGTTGCAGCAGCAGGCCGGCGCTTCATCCGGTACGAGCGGACACAAAATCGCGTATCAAATACCGCCGAAGCGGAAGTTCAAACCGGCGCGCACCACATTGAGGTGTGAGAGCTCCAGCGAAGCGGCGGTAATATACAAATATTCAAGCTTCGCGCTGATGTTGGGGGTAAATCCATATTCGATACCAGCGCCGGCCGTTGCGCCGAGCCGGTAATCGGTGCCCGAGCAGACGGCCGTGAGAATTGCAGTGGTGCATGCGACACCGCCGACCGTCGAGACGCTGGTTTTTGCGCCGAGGAGCGCCAAACCGCCAGTCGCATAAAGCAGCCAATTGTCCAGGGCGTATCCCACGCGCAATCTAGCGGTGCTGACACTGTTGATACTGGTGTTCAGCGAGGCCTTGCAATTAACAAGGCCAACACAGCCGCCGGGTAGCGCCCCGCCTATCGCCGGAATGACGGTCGCCGATCCAGTGATGTTAGCCCAGTCAATGTCCGCTTCTACACCCATGACGACGTGGCCGGCTTGAATCTGAGCGCCAGCCGTACCGCCCAAC